>CAZBCQ010000128.1:0-10654 GCA_964490255.1 uncultured Terriglobales bacterium
GCGGGATTGGATTCAATCCCGCCCATTCGGCGGAAGATCCTTGATGCTCTGCTACTTGGTCAGGGGTTCGAAAGTGTCGGGATTCCTAGGCAGACGGCAGACTACGCGATGCAAGATTTGCAGCTGCTTGGGCTTCTAGCGAAACACAAAGGGAACTTTGTCCCGACCGAATTGGCGCAGGAGCTAGCAATGAGCGCGCGAGACCAAAAGCACGGGAAAGTAAGTAATGGCGAATCAGAATGAACGGACGACGCGCTCAATCATTCCTTCACGATTGCAGGTGTCAGAGCAGGAATCGATCAAACATCCTTTCGAGTGGCTCACTGCTGCGGAAGCAGCCACCTATCTAAGAGTGAAGGTTCGAACATTGCTGCTCTGGGTGCGGCAGGGAAAGATCAAGGGCTATGCCCTGTCAGGTACGAAGCGTCGGGTCTGGCGTTTTCTGCGAGCCGATTTGGATGCTAAACTCCGTTCGCCGTCCGTGCTCCAAGAAAGGAGAAAACAGTGAAGAGAGCACGGCATCAGCAGGGCTCGGTTGTGTTTAACAAGCGGAGCAGGACATGGCACTTTCTCTGGAGAGAAAACGGGAAGAGACGTTCCAGGTTGATTGGCTGCGAACGTGATTTTCCTACGAAGACATCGGCATGGGAACAGGCTGAAAACATACGACAGAACGTTCCCGCCAGAGTAGGTGCGGTACCCACGGTGAACGATTTGATTGCGCAGTACCGCGTGGAGAAGATGCCGACGCGCGCGGATACTCGCAGATCCTATGATGTGTGGCTTAGGAATTACATAGTCCCGGTGTGGGGAGCACTTCGGCTTTCCGATGTGCAGGCCCGACCTGTGGAGTTGTGGCTTGCCTCTCTAAGTCTGACCCCGAAGAGCAAGGTTCATATTCGGGGGATTCTCAGAGCGCTCTGGGACTTTGCAATGTGGCGTGGCGATGTCGCCACTCAACGAAACCCGATGGAACTGGTCACTATAAAAGGCGGCTCCAAGAGGACAAAAAAGCCCCGCAGCCTTACTGTGGAACAATTCCAGAGATTGCTTCAGCATCTCGAGGAACCATTCCGGACGTTGGCGCTGCTCTGTGTCTGCTTTGGTCTGCGAATCAGCGAAGCACTAGCACTCAAGTGGGCTAATGTCGATTGGCTGAACAGCACGCTGTCCATTGAATGGGCTATCGTCTGTCAGGTGGTCGATGAAGTGAAGACCCCAGCTTCACATCGCGAGCTATATATAGATAGCGAGATGCTTCACATCTTGAAAAGCTGGAAACAACGGAGCGAGTTTTCAGGGCACCATGACTGGATCTTCGCTTCTCCGGTGCAGCTTGGGCGACTCCCGTGGTCGTACGACCAGATTTGGCGCGTCTACCAGAAAGCTGCTGAGAAGGCATCCATTGGAAGACTTGGGACTCACGCGCTCCGTCACACCTATCGGTCCTGGCTCGACGCTGTGGGCACCCCAATAGCAGTGCAGCAAAAACTAATGCGTCACACCGACATCAGAACAACCATGAATTACGGTGATGTAGTCACGGACGAAATGGCCGTTGCGACCGGCAAGGTTACGCGGCTTGCGCTAAACGGATTGCAGATGGATCGCAACGCCGGTAAGTGATTGAAGAATGGTGAGCGCGGAAGGAATCGAACCTTCAACCTACTGATTAAGAGTCAGTTGCTCTGCCAATTGAGCTACGCGCCCAGCCTGATGCATACAGTGTCGCCGGTCCGCCACCTGTATGTTGGGGAAGATGTGCTTGGGGATTTTCAGAAAAACTTACTTAGCCCTGCAATCTACCAGTAGAACACCGCTGGGTTACCGGCATTCCTGCGCGACGTACTCGCCTGATTCGCAGGCCAAGCAATCGCGACTCATCAATTCTACTGGGGGACGTGAAATCACGCAATGAAATCACACACCGCTTCTAATCACTGTGAGTTCACGCCGCGAACCTCGCACGCATCACTCGGCGATCATAGGAACTTCACGTCCGAAGGAAAACGCCCCGAATTTCTCCGGGGCGTTTCGTCCAAGATGGCTTTTCAGAAGACGAACGCCACTCCGCCGCGAACGCTGCGCGCCGTCTGCACCAGGTAAACAGGATTTCCATTTTCGCGGGCCATAGGAACGTACCCTTGGGCTAACAAATTCCGGATGTCGAGAAGGGCTTCCATTCTGCCCGATAGGAATCCCACCCACGGCAGCGGCTGCCTGATAAACAGGTTGAAATACGGATCAGCCTGACCGGCAGAAACGTTGTACATATCAACTGGCGTCAGCGCGTCTCCGCTGATCCAGCGATAGCTCACGATGCAGTGAGTTCCGGTGCGCGGGACGTCTCCGGCAAGCTTCATCGCGACTGCGTGACGGTAATCCTTCTCCGTCAGTTGGCGAACGGCTGTGATACTCCCCGGGGACCCATTCAGTGACAGAACACCGCCGTAAGCGTAATCCAGAGTGGCGGCTAAATTCTTTTTTAGTTTCCGCTGCGCAACCAGGCGCACGCCACCCGCCTTCAGATCAGCGCCGGTGTAGGCAAATGTGCCCGAGTACACATCTGAAAGCACATTACCCCACTCACCGCCAAGCTCTCCGACGCCTGTCAACGCGGTATTTCGAATGTGGTCATCGTAGTACGCAATTTGCAGATTCGTGTCGCCCATGCGGTGCGACAGTGACAGCTCCTGATGGTGTCCCTTCTCCAGCACGGGATTTGAAGCGAGCATCGAAACACGTGGTCCAGATTCGGTCATATCAGCGGGTGCCGAATCGAATCCCTTGCTCCCGCGCGTGTTCGGCATCGAGGTCACATACTGATATTCCAGCACGGTATTCCGCGAGAGATGCAGGTCAGCCGTGCCGAAAGGCTTCAGCTCATTCACGGAGCCGAGAAACTGCACTGTCTGAAATTCCGTGCCCAGGTGCAATTCAAGCGCGTCCGCGAAGACCATCGTGTCCGTGAATCTTCCAGCCAGCGCATCCATGGTTTCGGCGTGAATCGCGGGATCCGGCGAGAATGCGAAATGATGTGCAGTCACGGCGAACTCTGCGTGCGATCCATCCGGCATAGTTCTCGAGTACGACGTGCGGATTACAGTGGCAGCTGGTCCGTCACCGTATCCCACGTCGCCATTGAAGCGCAGTGTTCCCGAGCCAAACATCGACTTCTGCATTGCTACCTTCGTGCTCATCTCACCAGAGGGACCGAACGTGTCTCCTTCAGCTCCTGAGAAGAATGCCACGCTGCCCTTAAGCGGCTGTTGCGAACCCGAATTCGCCACGATGACAGGCGCGCCGTTTTTAATCCGCAGAATGGGTCGATTCGCCGCTGAACGAAGGGTCCATTTCCAGTCGTCATCTACGCTTGTGGCTTGCTTCGAAGGGATCAGCTTGATTGCATCTCCCAACGTGCTCAGGGTGAGGTTGACAATCATGGTCGCGCCGGCGCGAAGTGCTAATCCCTCTCGCAGGGTCGGCAGGAAAGAAGGAGCGCTGACTTTGACGTCGTATAGTCCAGCGCCCAGATCTGGGACTGAGAAGTAACCTTTGGCATCGGTGAATGCGGTGATCTCCTGGGAGCCCTGACGAGCCATAATCGCCACGAGAGCTCCCATTTGCGGGACACCGCCGGCATCTCTGACGAAACCAGAAATCGAGGCCGGATTCGCGGCAGAGACCGGAATGGCCACCGCTGCCAGAAGTAGAACAAATCCGAGCTTTCGGCCTATAAAGTCCACTCCCATCGAACGCCTCTTTAACGCGAGTTCTCCAGGATTCCCAAAAGGGATCAGGCGGCCTAGGCCGCCTTTCCGTTTCGTGATCACCTGGGAGCGTTTGGGTTATTCCACCGCAAACGTCGCGCTCGGAGAAATCACCTGCTTGGAAACTTGATCATCCACCTTGATCGTGATCCGGTATAGTCCGGGTTCCAAGCTGCTGAGCGGCAAGCTCTTTTCAACCGTCACTTGCTCACCAACATTGCCCATCTGGCTCGTGTTTTCAACCGTATGAACCACGGGCTTGCTGGTGGCAGCGTTTACCACATCGTACTGAATTGTGGCCGACGGCTTCTTTGTCTGCTGATCGATTCCTAAGTTATACACCTGCATCCAGAAATTTACCTTCTGATCGCGCTTAAACGGCAACGGCTTCCCATCGGAGGAATCCACGCGCGGACGGACTTTGGTCGTGCCGATCACGAAATTCCCAGCGCCCACGCTCTTCGCGGGAACCTTCTCCATTTGGTCCGCGATGATCAGCGACGATGCTGCGAGTTTGTCCTCGTTGTATTCAGGCACCCGGATGCTCTTGCTCCAGGTCCCTTTGCGATCGCCGTTCACATCTTTGAGTACCACATCCAGTCGGTACATTCCGGGCTTCAGCGGAAGTGCTTTCCAATACAGAGAGTGCTTCTCCAATTCTTTCGGAAGCAGTTCTTCTGGACTCGTCACACCGACCGGCTCTTCAAACGTCTGCGCAATTTTGCCTGTCAATGTTGTGACACGCCCGTAGATGTCAACCACACCTTTAGACACACCCTCCTTCGTTTGGAAAGTGATGTCCTTATTATTCATCTGAACCGTAACTGGGACCAAGACCGTATCCGACGTCACTTTGATGAAGTCGATTCTGACTTCAAACGGCATCAGATTCATGCTGATTTTGTGAGTGACGATTTCGTCCAGGTCCTTGAACTTGATCGTGGGCGCTTGATTCAGTTTCGCAAACGTTGACAGCCGGTCGAATTCTTTTGCCTGCAGGCTTGTCGACATCGGGCCCGCGCCCAATTGCTCCAAGCCGCCATTCATGCGGTCGGCCTTGTTTGCCATTCCTTGTTCTTCCCAAAGAGTGAGGCCCGCTCCCGGGATGTTTTTCAGCGCATCTTTTTCCGACCGGTCCAGCGTCATGTGGTAGTCGTTGCAACCGCACTGGTCCACAAATTCAACGATGATTTCCTGTCCGATTCCTTCGATATACCGATAACGCCAATCTTCAAAAGGATAGGTCGTCGTCGTTCCGCCGCCCTCTTCCATCGGACGGTTATATTCTCCACCGCTCGGGTGCGCTTCAATCTCGTCGGGCGGACCATACACGATGTAAATACGCCCGCGATCGGTTCGCCACCCCGGAATACCCGAGGCGAAGTGCTCATTCGCATACGCTATGCGGCGATAGTGCTCTTCCTTGAATTCGTTCTCCACCGTGTCCGGCGTTGGATCGCGCCGTAGCCAGAACTGTTCGATGAACTGGTCTCGTTCTTCGTCGTTGCTTAGCCGCTTGAAAGCCTGGCGCTCTTCATCTGTGATGATCCAGCGCACATCTTCATCTAGCCACTTCTTATACGTCTTGCTGAGTTCGCCCTTCAGTGCCTTCTGATTTTCTTTTTTTTGTTTGTCAGTGAGGGGGCGCTTCAGAGGATCTTGATTGGTCGAGGTGTCAGTACTTGTGGCTTTTACTTTCGGGGATGGAGCGGACTCTGGGGTGGTGCCGTCAGTCGACGCTGCGGTACCACCTGTATTTTGAGCGAACCCGCTGATACAAAAAATTAACAGAGCAGCAGCAATACTTGAGCAACGAAAACTGCACATCAGCGTAACACTCCTGGAAGACACAACTCGCCTGCTAGATTGTACGTTTTTTCCTGTTCTCGAAGCAAGGCTGGTAGCCGCATATATCGTGTGATCTCAACGGGTAAAGGACAGTTGTCTCCGGCGTAGCCCAATTCGAGAGCAAACCGCCAGCTTCAACCCGGGTTCTGGGAAAAGTCTCGTCTAGTCCAATTTGGACCAGAATGCTCCAGAATTCCGCAAAGCCGCCTCCCTGACCTATTTGCCTGGTCGGCAACTCACTCCACGGTATAATACGCTCGACAGACTTGTCGCAATTTGGGTGTTAATTCACCCCCTGCGATGCCGTCTTTCTGGCAGCGGGGCATCTTTGCCGAAAGCCGCTGAATTCCGCGAACTTTGGACCGCAATCCTACGTACCACTAGCTGGATCACCAGGAGTTCGCGCCGGTAGACAGGCGCTGTACCGACCGCTGCATTCACTGAGGGGAAGCGTGAAAAAAGGCAAGAAGATCGTCATCATAGCCGGGATCGTCCTCCTGTTGCTGGTGATTGTAGGCTTCACGGTTCACCAGAGTGGCAGGAATGTCACCGTGGTTCAGACGGGCAAAGTCGTTCGTCAGGACTTGTCGTCTACCGTGAGTGCCTCAGGTGAGATTAAGCCCAAGACCTACGTGAATATTGGCGCCAATGCATATGGGAAGATCACTCGCCTGTTCGTGAAAGAGGGAGATTGGGTGAAGAAGGGTCAACTTCTTGCCCAGATCGACAATATCCAGCCTGAGGCCGACGTGGCCGCAAACCGCGCCAGTCTGGGAGCCGCTCAGACCGATGTCGTTGCTCAGGAAGCCGGTCTTGAGGCCAGTCGGGCTCAGTTGGAAAAGGCCCAAGCTGACTTGGATCACGCTAAGCTCGACTACGTTCGTGCTCAGGGTCTCTACAAATCCGCTCTCATTGCCAAACAGGACTTCGACGCCAAGAAAGCTACTTACGACGCCGCCGTTGCCAGCGTAGCTCAATTCAAAGCCGCGATCGCGCAATACCAGGCGCAAAAAGACACGTCGGAACGCAAGATCAGCCAGGCGCAAGCGACTCTGGCGCGCTCTCGCGACGTGCTCGCGAAAACCAGCTACATAGCTCCTTACGACGGCTTGATTACGAGCTTGCCCGTCCGCGAAGGCGAATCTGTTGTCGTGGGCATTCAGAACGCCCTTGGCAGCACACTGATGACGCTCGCCGACATGTCTGTGATTACCGCCGAGATCCAGGTCGACGAAACCGACATTGTGAACGTAAAGCTAGGACAAGATGCCGATGTCACGATTGACGCGATGCCCAAGAAGGTCTTCCGCGGAAAAGTGACTGAGATTGGTAACAACGCGATCGTCCGCTCCACTGGCGTGTCTACGTCACAAAGCACTTCGGCCAGTCAGGAAGCCAAGGACTTCAAGGTCGTGATCACTGTCACGAATCCGCCTGAGAATCTGCGGCCCGGACTCTCTTGCACCGCCAAGATCACTACCAACATCAAGAAGAGCATCCTGACGGTGCCCATCCAGGCGCTTACCATTCGCCAGCGCGGCGACCTGGAAACCAAGGCCGACAAGGGTTCCGTACAGGCTGCCGCTCCCCAGAAAGACCTTGCTACAGCCAAAGAGGAGCTTCAGGGAGTTTTCATCGTGCACGGCAAGAAAGCCGACTTCGTTCAGATTGATACCGGGATCACCGGCACCACAGACATCGAGGTCACCGATAACCTGAAGGAAGGCGACGAGATCATCACCGGTAGTTACAAGACTTTGCGCACAATTCGCAATGGCGCGAGCATCAAAATCGATAATTCGACTCCAAAGAAGTCTGAGGAGTCATAACCTTCTGTGATCCGGCACGTCCAAGAAAAGGGCATTTCCGGCTCACTTTGTTTTCCGGCGGAACAATCTCGCGGCAACCGGCGTAGTTAGCTGTAGGGATTCTGTTCTGTCCTTGCTTTTAGGAGAAATCAGGATGGCGACCGAACTGGCCACTTTGCAAGAATCCGGAATTACGGCTCCTCCAGACGGATGCATCATCTGCACCGATAATCTCTGGAAGACCTACGACATGGGTTCAGAACAGCAGGTGCACGCGCTCCGCGGTGTCAACCTCCAGATTCAGCGGAACGAATATGTCGCCATCATGGGCCCATCCGGTTCAGGCAAGTCGACGCTCATGAACCTGATTGGCTGCCTCGACAGCCCCAGCGAAGGCAAGTACTGGCTCAATGGACAACTCGTCAGCGAACTTGATGACGACGAACTCGCCCGCATTCGTAACAAGGAGATCGGCTTCGTCTTCCAGACGTTCAATCTTCTCCCGCGTGCCACCGCGCTGCACAACGTCGAGCTTCCTCTGATCTACGCGGGCACTCCCGCGGAAGAACGCATCGAGCGCGCCAAGGGTTCGCTGCGGGCCGTGGGCATGGAAGCCCGCATGAATCACAAGCCAAACGAGCTTTCCGGAGGTCAGCGGCAGCGCGTTGCTATCGCTCGTGCGCTGGTGAATCGTCCGTCCATCATCCTCGCCGACGAGCCCACCGGTAACCTCGACTCGCAAACCGGCAACGAGATCATGGCGCTCTTCGATCGCCTGCATGGCGAAGGCAATACCATCGTTCTCGTCACGCACGAAAACGACATCTCCGAGTACGCGCACCGCGTTATCCACATCCGCGATGGAGTCGTTTCTCGCGATGAACGCAACACCAAGAAACGCGGCGTCGGCTTCACTTCTTAATACTGGTTTGTCATCACGAGCAGCCGCAGGCTGCGAGGGATCTGCATTAAAGGATCTGAATCGTTGGAGCCCGCTGGCCCTCCAGCGGGCGTTCTTGACTTCTTCCCTCCTCCGACTTCCGACCTGCCGAATCTCCCCAATGCAGCACAGAAACGCACTCCCACCCGCAGGCGTACCATTAGGCAATGAGCCAATATCTTCAGAATACCGAAGCAGACTTCCTCGATCACCCAACCGCCGCCGACTTCTTCCTCCGCGACGAACCAGACGAGCCGGAGGAAGATGAGGAAGAAGAACAAGAAGAAGAGGAGGAGGAAGACGAAGACGACGAAGAAGAACCAAGCGAAGATGACGACGAGAACGAGAGCGGTGACGAAGGTTATTCCGAATGAGCCTGCCCTTCTATCCGGTCGCGTGTGAAGAATGAATCGTGAAGACTTCGTCAAGGTAGTCGAAGAGGCGCTCGACTCGCTGCCGCCGGAATTTCGCGATCGCATCCGTAACGTTGCCGTGCTGGTAGAGGATTTTCCACCGCACCAGCCATCGCCGCACTCCGGACAGCGAACGCTCCTTCTCGGCATCTTCCATGGCGTTCCCATGACCAGGAAGAGTGTCTTTGACCTGACCGCGGGCCCGGACCACGTAGTCCTCTATCAGAAGAACATTGAGGCAGTCTGCTCCAACGAGACCGAGGTTCGCGAGCAGATCCGCCTCACGCTTATGCATGAACTAGGGCATTACTTCGGAATGGACGAGAACCAACTAAGGGACGTCTGATGCCCTGAACAGCTGCAGCGGAACGCCAAAAGCGAAGCTCTTTCAACGAACCTGGACCAAATGGTGTAAGCTCAATAGTGCTGCTTATTAACGATTTTGGGGGTGTAAGGTTGGCAGAAGTTCGTATACAAGAAGGTGAGTCGTTGGAAAACGCCCTGCGCCGATTCAAGCGCAAGGTTCAGACCGAAGACATCATTAAGGACGTGAAGCGTCACTCTTATTACTTGAAGCCGGGCGAAAAGCGGCGTGTAAAGGAAGCCATGGCGCGCAAACGTGCCCGCAAAAAGCTTCGCAAAGAGCACGACTAAGGAAACGATCCGCTGGACTTGCGCAGCCCGGCACAAAGGTTCCTCACCTCTGCCCGCGCTAGCTGGCGCGGGAGTCTCCCCTATCCAGAGAAGTCGCTCAAGTTCCGTCGCGCTCGGCTGATCTAAGCATTGCACCTCTAGGCGCTAGACCACATGGAGCTGTGTGGCAGTCTCGTCGTAGCGGGCTGCCTGAGTGCTCAGCAAAGTGGTGACGCCGGCGGTGTCCAGCGGCTTGGAGAACAGGTATCCCTGGATGCCGTCACAGCCAAGTTTCTCCACGGCCCGCAACTGTGCCTGAGTTTCGACTCCTTCCGCAACCACCTTCAGGTTAAGTGCGCTGGCCATGGCTATGATCGCTCGTATGATCGCAATGCTTTCGTCTGACTGCGGTAGCCTCTGCACGAACGAGCGATCGATCTTGATCGTATTTACCGGCAGCCGGTGAATGTAACTCAGGGAAGAATGCCCCGTGCCGAAGTCGTCGAGTGAAAGGCCCACGCCTAACTTTTCGATCTCCGCCAGTTGCCTCCTGCATTCTTCGACGTGACTCATCATCGCCGTTTCGGTGATTTCCAGCTGCAGGCTGCTGGGACGAATACCATGCTCCTTCAGCAACTGCGAAACATCTCGCGCAAAAGTTGACCGTTCCAGCTGAATCGCAGAGATATTGACCGATATTACAGTTTCACCCAGGCCCTGCGTTCGCCATGTCTCCATCTGTTTGCAGACCAGCAATAGAATCCGCGAGCCCACTTCGTTCATGAGTCCCGTCTCTTCCGCCATCGGGATGAATTCACCTGGCGAGATGTGTTTCAACTCCGCGTCACGGAACCGAACCAGGGCTTCAATACCAATTAGCATACCCGCCGGAGTGTATTGCGGCTGGTAGTACATCTCGAACCCGTCTCTCTCGAGTGCTTCGCGAAGATGATTCTGGACCTGGCGACGACGAGCCAACGTATCGCTTAGAGTGCGAGAGTACGCACAGTACGTGTTTCGACCGGATTGTTTGGCCCGGTACATCGCATGATCGGCATTTCGCTTCAGTTCGTCCATGCTGGTTCCGTCGTCCGGATACAGTGCGATTCCGATACTCGCAGTGCAGCGCATGCGATTGTGGTCCACGATCAACGGCTCCGCGATGGCGTCCACGATGTTTGCGGCAACAGCCTCAACATCCTCGGAATCCTTGATGTCTTCCACGACTGCAATGAATTCGTC
>CAZBCQ010000128.1:10754-12142 GCA_964490255.1 uncultured Terriglobales bacterium
TCTTGCATCTTGCTATGACTGATCGCAGCCGCCGCCATACGTGTTCCCGTGGAGAGTAGTTCTTCGTGAAATGCCGTCGGCTGCCACTCCGATGCACTGAACAGGACCATGATCCCGGCTTCTGGATGCGCGATGGGAATCGTCGAGGCCAGCACCGTGAGCTTGCCGCTGGATTGCGCCGGATCGCCAAACGTCAGAAGGCGAGGATCGCTTCCCAGAGTCAGCAGCTGTTCTGGCTGTGCTGCCATTGCGCTCCGCAGCTGCAGTATCTGCCGGGAATCATCCGGATCGTCCGGAGAATCGTATGGTTCCAGGTTCGACGCCAGGATGACACAGCGCGCAGGTTGCGCAAAGCTGTCAATGACGAGTGCGAGCGCCTTGATGACCTCCGTCAGGCTTTCTCCCTCCACCATCATCTGCAGCAACTTGTTTCGACGGTGATTGAACGCCTCAATCCGATTTCGTTTTTCCATCTCCTCCCGCAACTCGGAGGTTCGTTGGACGACACGCTCTTCCAGCAAGGCGCGGTCGTTCTGAATCTCCTTTTGAAGCCCGGCAATTTGCCGATCTAGGCTCCGCGCGTATATCGCAGCCGGGAGGATCAAGAAAAGTCCCAATACGCACAGCGGAGCCAGATACATCCGGGATCTGCGTGCCTGTTCCGTTTCCGCCGCAAGCGCTTCGTCCTTGGCCCGCGCCAATTCAACGCCGATGTTTCCCAGATGCGTGCTGACGCGGAAGGCAGCACGATCCGCGTATGACGTTTGAGCTTCAGTGAATTTAGCCGGTTCATGCGCAGCTGCGGATTTTGCCGCAAGCTCGGTTTCTGACGACACCTGTGCCGCATCGGCCAGCATATCCCTCAGTTCCTGATTGCTGGTTGCTAAGGTGGCAAATTCAGATTCGGTTTGAGACTTGATCAGTGCGCGTGTTCGCTCTTGAAACAGCCCCGTGGCGTAGCGGACGCGCGAAACACGATCATCCCAGCTCGAATCCGCAGAGGAATCCACTGGGTTCATGGCGCGCGCAAGAACCACGAGTTCGTCGACTGTGCGTCTTGCGGCACTTACGTTCGTCTCATATTGCAGGGAACGGGAGTAGGACGCATCAATGCGGTAGGCAATCGCAATACCAGCTACTGCAACCGACAACTGAAATGCGCATAGCAGAATGTACAACGACCTTAGCCGGTTCTGGTGTTTGTTCCAGTTCTCGCCAGATACTGTCGCTGATCTCGTCACGAAAGCCCTCATCCGAAGCAATGCTGTCTCTTCTATCGGCAGACTTCTTGCATGCCTGTTAACGGACGTCCGTCCGACCATGAGGCTTCAGAGTCAACGCCTCTGAATACGGCCTGCCAGCCTGCATTTACAGGATCACACAGGCGA
>CAZBCQ010000129.1:0-12104 GCA_964490255.1 uncultured Terriglobales bacterium
CCGCTCCGGTGGAACTGTGGCTCAACAACAAACTGAAGAGCAGAACATCTCGCATGAAGCCGGCAGTAGATGCGAAGCGCCTCGAGCCGGCATTGGAGGCGAGTTGCTGAAGCGAGGTAAGGTTGTTCTGTTCTATCCGCCTTACGACGGGCCGGCACTCAGCGCGCCTCTGTGCCTTCTCGCGCTGGCAACGCCGTTACGGGACGCCGGTTTCGGCGTGGCCATGATCGATGCCGCCATTATCCCGGAGTATCGAGCCGAGGTTATGCGCGAGTGTCGTGATGCAATCTGCCTGGGAATATCAGTGCTGACTGGGCCGATGATCCGCAGTGCTGTAGAGATGGCGACGCAGATTCGCAAAAGTCTTCCGAATCTACCCATTGTATTCGGCGGATGGCATCCCACGCTGCTGCCGGAGCAAACCCTGCGATCGGAATGCGTTGATCTGGTAGTTCGCGGACAAGGTGAAATGACGCTGCTCGAACTGGCCGAGCGACTTGCGGGCGGCGATCCGGTCATGGGCGTGAAAGGTTTGTCGTGGAAGGACGGAAATGAGATCCACCACGAAAAAGAGCGGCCGGTGGAGCGACTCGAAAATCTGCCGAGTCCCGGCTACGACCTGATCGACTTCGATACCTACGAGAGGCTCTTCGGCATCCGTAAGATCGCGTACGCCACCAGCGTTGGCTGCCCTTACGCCTGCAACTACTGCACCGACATGGTTTTCTACAAGCGCCGCTTCAACGCGTATTCCCCGGAACGTGTGATCAGCGAAGTGACGGATCTAGTTGAGCGATACCGGCTCGAAGAAGTTGCCATGCTCGACTCCAATTTTCCGGTGGATGTGCATCGCGCGCTAGCCATTGCTCGCGGTTTCGCTGACTCAGGATTGCGCTTCCGCTGGACGTTCCAGGCCTCAACCGACTTCCTATGCCGAATGAGCGAAGACGACGTCCGTCTGCTGGGAACAAGCGGCGTCTCGCACATGGGATTTGGAACGGAGTCCACGTCCTCATCGGTGCTGCGCCTGATGAACAAGCGGCATCAGCGCGTGGACGAGATGTATGAGACGGCGCGTAAGGCGGAGCTCGGCGGAATCCACGTCACGTTCAACCTGATCTTTGGCTATCCCGGAGAGACCGAGGCTGATCGCGTCGAAACGCTGCAGACCATGAGCGACATCGGCCGTCGCTTCTGGAACGTCAGTTTCTCACCGAATATTTTCACTCCGTATCCGGGCATTCCTATCTGGCCGCAGCTGCGCGAGTTGGGAGTCCGAGAGCCGCAAACCTTGACCGAATGGATCGACCTTCCTCTTGGAAAGAACATCTTGCCCTGGCTGCAAGGAGAAGAACTGGATCGGTTGCGCCGGATGCTCGAGTTCTTCCTGCTCAACAACCAGATTCGCAAAGCGACCAAGAGCCACCGCCTGCTGCGGAAAGGAGTGCGCCGATTGCTGGGAGCGCCGCTGCGCTGGCGCATCCGCTCAAACAACTATTCATTTCCATGGGAACTGTGGGTGGCGCGAAAAGCGGAGAAGCTGGTGTCGCGGCGTTCTTTGTTGACGGGACAGCCACTGGGGAGCGCGATTACCGATGTTTGCTGATGCGAAAGTGCGTCGAGGTGATTCGTGAGCGACGTCCTACTGACGCATTCGTATCACCTGCCGTATGACCGGAAGCAACTGCGCAAGATGCAGCCGTACCCTCCATTGGGCACGTTATACGCGGCCTCGGTTCTGCGGCAGCAGGGATTCACTGTTGGACTGTTCGACACCATGCTGCAAGCGCCCGAGGCAGGCTTCCCAGAAGCGCTGAAGCGGCATCAGCCGAAGATCGTTGCGGTCTACGAGGACAACTTCAATTTCCTTTCGAAGATGTGCCTGACGCGCATGCGCGAGATCGCCTTCGACATGCTGGACAACGCACATGCTTCCGGCGCTGTTGCGATTGCCCATGGATCCGACGCAACCGATCACACGCGGGAATACCTGGAACGCGGCTTCGATTATGTGCTCCTCGGAGAGGCGGAGTGGACCCTGGGGAATCTCGCATCAGCTCTGATGCAGAAGCGAGAGGCATGGGGCAGTCCGGGCATCGCGTACCTGAATCGCAACGGGCAAGTTGTGCGAACCGAAAAGGTCAGTCCGAAGTTGGATCGCGCACTGCCGGTGCCCGCGCGCGACCTGATCGATATGGATCGCTATCGCAGAGCATGGCAGGAAGCACACGGCTTCTTCTCGCTGAATCTGATCGCAAGCCGCGGATGCCCGTTCCGATGTAACTGGTGCGCGAAGCCCATTTACGGCAACAGCTTTCACGCGAATTCCCCCGAACTCGTCGCGGAAGAGATGCGGGAACTGAAGGAGCGATATGGCGCCGAGCATCTGTGGTTTTCCGACGACATCTTCGCCCTTAACCGCCATTGGGCGCTGCAACTCGCGGAAGAAGTTGAGAAGCGGCGATGTGCAGTGGCGTTCAAGATTCAGGCTCGCGCTGACCTGCTGACCGCGGAGACGGTGCGCGCCTTGAAGCGTGCTGGATGCGCCGAAGTATGGATGGGAGCGGAGTCGGGCTCACAGAAAATTCTGGACGCAATGGAGAAGGGCTTACGCGTGGGCGAAATCGTGACCGCTCGTAGCAACCTGAAGCGAGAAGGCATCCGGGCATGTTATTTCCTGCAGCTCGGGTATCCCGGCGAGGGTTGGGATGACATTCTCCAAACGGTGCGCCTGGTGCGCGAAACGCGTCCTGACGATATCGGCGTGTCGGTTTCGTACCCGTTACCGAATACGCCCTTTTACCAACGTGTGCAGCGCGATCTTGGTCGCAAGCGTAACTGGCGAGACAGCGAAGATCTCTCGGTGATGTTCAAGGGCGCTTACACCGATCAGTTTTACCGTGCAGTACGAGATGCGCTTCATCAGGAGGTGGACAGTTGCAACAGCCCCGGCCGCGAACTTCAACACGAAAGCCTTCGCCTGTGGGCGGAAATAAATCGTCTGGAACCGGAGAGTCGAAATCCCGATGCGACGGTCCTTCGCGAACAGGAAAGTGAGACGGTCCGGGTGATGGCTGCGCCGGACTTTGTTTCGCTGCGGGCGCTCGGGCTGCGAGCCGGTGAGGTATAACGTGCCGGACTTACTGCTCACCCACGGTTACTTCCTCTACGAGGATCCAAAAGAAAGGCAGATCCTCAAGCCGTACGTCCCCTTAGGACTGCTCTACATCTGCTCCCATCTTCGAAATCAGGGATTTGATGTGGAAGTATTCGATACCACGTTCTCCAGTCGCGAGGAACTCTTCTCACGTCTACGCAACTCCAGGCCTTCTGTTGTGGGTGTCTATGCGAACTTGATGACGCGCAGCAACGTCATCGAGATCCTGCAAGTTGCGCACGAGGCCGGTTGGAAGACGGTGGTCGGCGGACCAGAGCCGGGGGCTTACGTATCGGAATATCTGAACTCGGGCGCTGATGTCGTCGTGTTAGGCGAGGGCGAAGTGACGATGCAGGAACTGCTCTCCGCATTTTCCGCGAAACGATCCGACGCCCTGGAAAACGTCAACGGGATTGCTTATCTCGACGCCGCTGGCGAACTCCGTCAGACCGAGCCGCGTGCGCAGATTCGCGACCTCGATGCGCAGCCCTGGCCGGCGCGGGAGGCCGTCGATATTTCGAAGTACGTGCGAACCTGGCGCGAGGCCCATGGACAGGGATCCGTATCGATCATCACCGCCCGCGGATGTCCTTATCGTTGCCGCTGGTGCAGTCACCAGGTGTTCGCGCACACACATCGCCGTCGAAACCCAAAGCTGGTCGTTGATGAGGTGGAATGGCTGCTCTCGCGGTATACGCCCGACATGATGTGGATCGCCGACGACGTCTTCACCATCCATCATGGCTGGCTTTATGAATACGCCACGGAAATGGCGCGACGGGAACTGCGTATCCCCTTTGAATGCATTTCTCGAGCCGACCGCCTGAACCCCAAGGTCGTCGACACGCTGGCGGAACTCGGATGCTTTCGCCTTTGGATCGGATCGGAGAGTGGATCGCAACGAATTCTGGACGCAATGGAGCGCGGTGTACGGGTCGAGCAGGTGCAGGCAGCGGTGGAAATGTGCCGCTCGCGAGGGATTCAGTCTGGCATGTTCCTGATGTGGGGCTACGAGGGTGAGGAGTTGCAGGACATCGAGGCGACCATCGATCACGTGCGGCGGTCTGATCCGGATATTTTCTTCACCACCGTTGCCTATCCGATCAAGGGTACGCCCTACTACAACGAAATTGCTGAGAAGGTCACGCGTCCCCCTAAGCAGTGGAGCGAAAGCTCGGACCGTGAGTTCGACGTACAGGGACGACCCTCGCGTGAGTTCTACGGCTACGCAGACCAATTGCTGCGGGACGAAGTCGAGCTCGCGAGGTTGAGCCGGCGGCAGTCTAGAGACGAGAGCGGCGCCGCGCTCTTGAAGCAGCGTATCGCGGCAGCACGGTCCAGCTTATACGCAACAGCGAGTTTGGAAGGCAGACATGGCTGACCTACAGATGCAAGCCGCGCCGTTCGACGCCTTGGCCGATACATACGACGAGATATTTACGCGGTCGTTGATTGGGCAGGCGCAGCGTGCGCAAGTGTGGCGCGTGTTGCAGCAGGCATTCTGGCGAGGACAGCGCGTCCTCGAGATCAATTGCGGCACCGGAGAAGACGCGCTATTCCTCTCGCGGCAGGGGATATCGGTGCTGGCCTGCGACAATTCGCCAAAAATGATAGGCGTCGCGCAATCGCGAAAGGCCGCTAAGGCACCAAACGCGAATCTTGAGTTTCGCCTGCTTCCTACGGAACAGTTGAACCAGCTTCGGCGCGAACAATTCGACGGCGCGTTTTCCAATTTCGGTGGACTAAATTGCGTAGAGGATCTGGGAGCTGTGGCTGCAGCACTCGCACAGCTGCTTAAGCCAGGTGCGCCCTTGATCCTCTGTTTGGCCAATCGGTTCTGCGCGTGGGAAATGGCTTGGTATGGATTGCAAGGCAAGTGGCAGAAGGCGTTTCGTCGTCTTCGGCGAGGCGGCGTGATAGCGAGCTTAGGGTCGGCTCGCGTGCATGTCTGGTATCCGACGGTGCGCGACTTGGTGCGTACGTTTTCTCCGTGGTTCCGCCTGAAACGCTACAGAGGAATTGGCATCTGTGTTCCGCCTTCCTATCTCGAGCACTGCGTTAGACGGCACTCATCATTCTTACGCACGTGCGAAACGATAGATGCCGCGATTGCGGAGTTGCCACTGTTCCGAAGCATCGGCGACCACGTCCTCTTGCACTTCGAGCGCAATGGAGGCGCAAGGCCATGATCGAGCAGAGAGTGCAAAGCCAGTCGCCTGACAGGCGCTCCGATTCCACAGCAATCGTTTTGCAATGTCCGTCCTGTCGCCGTGATCTCGGAAGCATGCCCACAGACAATGCGCTCCATCCGAATTCTGTGCCAACGTGCCCACGATGCTCGTTCTGGATGCGCAACGACCTTGCCATCTGGATGGCACTCACGCCGGAACGACAGCTTCGCTACCGGAAATTCATGCAGGACTACGAACGCATACGCTCTCTGGAAGGTCGTGGAAGTGCTGACGCGGAGTATTATCTCGCCCTTCCGTTCAAGGATCTGACTGGCGCAAATTCCAAACAATGGCGGATTCGTTCGCGTACCTACCAGTGCCTGCAGCAGCGCATCTTGCCTGAGTTGGAAGCACGCTACGGGCGCATGCGCATTCTCGACATCGGTGCAGGCAATTGCTGGCTGAGTTATCGGCTCGCATCGCGTGGCCATCATCCGGTCGCGGTGGATTTGCTCGTGAACGAAGCGGACGGACTTGGCGCCGCACGCCACTATGCTGGACGCCTTGCGCTGTGCTTTCCGCGATTCCAGGCGGAGATGGACCGGTTACCCTTTGCGGACTCACAGTTCGATTGTGCGATCTTCAATGCATCGTTTCACTACTCGGAAAACTATCTCTCGACTCTGAATGAGGTGATCCGCTGCCTAAGGCCAGGCGGGACCGTGATCATAGCGGATAGTCCGTGGTATGCGCGCGACGAGAGCGGACAGAAGATGTTGCAGGAACGCCGGTTCGTATTCGAGAAAAAGTTTGGAACGGCTTCTGACAGTATCGCGAGCCGCGAGTACCTCACAGACGACTCATTGCGCGTGATGGAAAAGCGCTTCGGATTTACCTGGCGCATCTATCGTCCTTCTTACGGCGTCCGATGGACACTTCGACCCCTTCTTGCCAAGCTGCGGCGCAGGCGAGAGCCATCGCGCTTCCGTATCTACGCGGCTGAGGTACAGAAATGATCATTCTTTTCAATCCACGAGCGACCAAGCCCCGCAACGTGCGACTGCCGCTGGCAATTCTGGCGCTGGCTGCGGTTCTCGAAGGCAAAGAGGAGTACGCGATTGTCGATGGCAATCTCGACGACAATGCCACTGAGACCATTCTCTCGCTCATGCTGAACCACAAAGTCGAGATGCTTGGCGTTACGGTGATGCCTGGCCCACAGATGGCCGCGGCGGTCGAAAGTTGTCGAGAGATCCGCCGGATCAGGCCCGAGATCCCAATTGTTTGGGGTGGATACTTTTCATCGTTGTATCCGGAAGCTTCCTTAAACGCACACTACGTTGATTACGTCGTTCGTGGCCAGGGCGAGGAAACGCTGCTGGACTTACTAGAAGCGATTCGTGGACAACGAAGCTTGTCATCTATCCGTGGTATCTCCTACATCGAAAACGGCAAGTATCAGAAAAACCCCGAGCGCATTTTCAAAGGCCCCGACGCATTTCCGTGGACTCCGTTTCACCGCTTACCAGTAGAGCGCTACCTGCGCCCTTCTTATTTCGGAAGGCGCACAGCCGTGCATCAAGCCAGCATTGGCTGTCCTTTTCAATGCAGCTTCTGCGGGGTTCATGCTGCGTATGGAAGTCGCGAGCGCATGGAGAGTCCGGCGAGAACAGCAGCCATCCTGGAACATCTGGTCACGCACTACCGCGCCGACTCAGTGCAGTTCTACGACATGAACTTCTTTCTGAAGGAAGACTGGGCGCGCGACCTGGCCCAACGTATCGCGCCGCTGAATCTGCGCTGGTGGTGCGAGGCTCGCATCGACACGGTCGGTGGTTACAGCGACAGCACGCTGGAACTTCTGCAGCGCGCCGGCTGCACCATGATCTTCTTTGGCGCCGAGTCCGGTTCCGACTGGGTGCTGAAGGAAATGCGAAAGGGAATCACGTCGGCGCAGACGCTCGACTTGGCGGGGCGCATCAAGCGATTTGGCATCATCCCGGAATTCTCATTTGTGATCGGAAACCCAAAGGATCCGGAGCGAGACACGAATGAAACGTTGGCGTTCATCCGCAAGATCAAGCGGCTGAACCCGGACTCTGAAATCATCATTTATCACTACACGCCCACGCCTCAGCGCGAAACCATGTACGGCGAAATAGACGGCCAAATTGAATTTCCGATGAGTCCGGAGGAGTGGGCCACAAAGCGTTGGATGGACTTCACGCTCCGCATCGATCCGGCAACACCGTGGCTGAAGCGCAAGACCAAAGCCTTGATCGACAATTTCGAAACCGTCGTCAGTTCACGCTGGCCGACGGTGCAGGACATACGTGCTCCGCGCTGGAGCCGTTCAATGCTGAAGACGCTCAGCAGTTGGCGTTATGCTGCGAGAATCTATGCGAACCCCGTTGAACTCAAGTGGGCCAATCAGTTTATTGATCTGCGCAAGCCGAAGCAGGAGAGCCTGTGAGCGCCGGATCGCACATCCTGGCTGCGGGAGAGGATGAGCGCGAGTTCAGTTCGGCACAGGCGTATGCGCTCCTTGCGCAGCAGTACGACTCGCAGCTGAATCCGTTGCTGGCATTGGAAGAGCGCATTGTTTCGCCGCTCCGACCTTTGATTACTGGCAAATGCGTGCTGGACGTCGGCTGTGGAACTGGGCGCTGGCTGTCCAAAATGATTAAGTCCCGTCCACGTGCCATGTGGGGCGTAGATGCGTCTCCGGAAATGCTGAGCATAGCGGAGGCGAAGCTTGGCGATGCCGCACGACTGAGCCTTGGCAGCGCGACCGATCTTCCCATCGAGCACGGTACAGCTGATCTCGTGATCTGTTCATTTGTGGCCAGCTATATAGAGGATGTCTCCGCGTTGGCGCGCGAATTGCGCCGCGTCTGTCGCCCGGGAGCAACCGTACTGCTGACTGACGTGCATCCGAAAACGGCGTCCAAGCTTGGCTGGAAGAGAGCCTTCCGTGTCGACGGTCACGCAGTTTCTCTGAACGCTCGCTCTCATGCGAGGGAAGACCTGGTGGGCGCGTTTTGCGCAGCCGGTTTCGAGACTGCCCTCGAACTGGAGCCAGGATTCGGCACACCCGAGCGGGCAATCTTCGATGCTGCCGGAAAATTGAAGGAGTTCGAGCGCGCGAGCGGCGAACCAGCGATTCTAGTTCTGGGCTTCCAACAAAGAACACCGTCGGTCGCGACACATAGCTCAGCAACTTCTTTCTGCATCGCCGGAGCACGAATCGCGCTGGATGCCTGCACCTCGCTTGAAGCAGCAATCGGACTGCGGGATGACCGCATCAAGTCGATCAGGTCGGAGCAGAGGCGGTCACAGGGCGATCAGCCTGTGATAGACCTCACTGGATATCTCCTGTTGCCCGGCTTGATCAACGCGCACGATCATCTGGAGTTCGCGCTTTTTCCGCGGCTTGGCAATCGGATCTACGGGAATGCGCATGAATGGGCGCTGGACATCTACCATCCGGATGAAGAGCCGATTCGCAGCCAGAAGAAGATCGACAAGTCTGTCCGCCTGTGGTGGGGCGGCATTCGCAATCTGCTCAGCGGTGTGACTACCGTGTCCCACCACAACGAGTATGCGCCGATTTTCGATGGTCATTTTCCGGTTCGAGTGCTGCAGAACTATGCCTGGGCACACTCGCTGGCTTTCGAAGAAGGCATGCCGGCGCGCGCACGGACGTTTTCTTCGGATGAACCCTTCTTCATTCACCTGGGAGAAGGCACCGATACCGAATCCGAAGAAGAGCTACGGGAGTTGGAGCGCCGCGGGCTTTTGAGCCCTCGCGCTGTACTGATTCACGCACTCGCGATCGGCGAAGAAGGGCTACAACTGGTGCGCTCGCGGGGAGCGTCCATTGTCTGGTGTCCGAGTTCGAATCTGTTCCTGTTCGGCAGGACGCTGGATCGCGCATTCATCAATGCGTGCCCTTCGATCGCGCTTGGCAGCGATTCGCCCCTGACCAGCGCAGGAGATTTTCTGGATGAGATGAGAGCGGCTCAGAGTTGTGGCGTGTCCGCTACGAAGATCTACGAGCTGGTAACGATGAACGGCGCGAGCGTTCTCAGCCTGTCCAAGGGAGAAGGCGGTATTCGCCCGGGAGCCGTGGCGGACATCGTAGCGATCCCGGATCGTGGACTCTCACCGGCAGAAGCGCTCGCGAACGCAACCTATCGCGACGTGGAACTCGTGGTCGTTGCAGGCGAGATCAAGCTTGCCTCAGAGCAATTGAAAGCGCGGGTCGCTCCATCCCAAGTCGAACATCTCTCCGCGATCGCAATTGAAGACAGCGTCCGCTGGATTGCTGCGCCGGTACCTGCACTCATTGCTGCCGCCCAATCGGTGCTCGGGCCCGATATCAGGCTCGGAGGCAGGAAAGTCAGTCGTGCCTGAGCTTCTGCAAATAGCTCCCCTGGCGAGCGGGAATCAAGAGGCGCACCGGATCACGTGCCTACCGGTGCTGGTGCTGAACGTCCACAGCCGCTGCAACTGCCGGTGCGTCATGTGCGACATATGGAAGACGACCGAATCGCGAGAACTCACTGCAGCCGATCTCGAGCGGCAGATGGATTCCATCCGTGGCCTGGGGGTGCGATGGGTCGTACTTACCGGAGGCGAGCCGCTGCTTCATTCGCATCTCGACCGCCTGGTCGCAATTCTTCGCAAAGAGAACATTCGGATCACGCTGCTTACGACGGGACTCCTGCTAAAGCGACACGCAGACTTTGTGGCATCCAGCATCGACGACGTGATTATCTCTCTCGACGGCCCGCCAGAGGTTCACGATCGCATTCGCCGTGTGCAGGATGCATTCGCGCGTATGCAGGAGGGAATCGTCGCGCTCCGTGCGCGTAATCCGCTGATCGACATCGGCCTGCGCATGACTGTGCAGAGCGGAAATCATAGGCAGTTGAGAGCTGCGGTAGAAACGGCGAAAAAGCTGGGCGCCAGTTGGATCTCCTTTCTGGCTGCGGATCTTACCTCCACGGCTTTCAATCGTGAGACTCAGTGGTCGACGGAGCGCCAGAGCCAAGTTGGTCTCACGTACGAAGAGATGAAGCAATTGGAAGACGAGATCGAGTGGCTGATCCTTGAATACAAAAACGAAATTGCCTCAGGATTTATAAAAGAAGATGCACGCAAGCTGCGCCGAATTGTCACCCACTTCATGGCCGCTCTCGGACTAGAGCATCCGATCTCACCGGCCTGCAATGCGCCGTGGGTCTCCGCCGTGGTAGAGACCGACGGCAATGTTCGCCCGTGCTTCTTTCACAACAGCGTAGGGAATCTCAATGACGGAACGCTCAAGGAAGTAATCAACGGGGAGCGTGCGCTTCAGTTTCGCAGCAGCCTTGACGTCGCCGCCAATTCAACCTGCCAGAACTGCGTCTGCTCGCTGAATCTTCCACCTGATCGCACCACGAAACCTGAGCCGTAACCCCTCCCGAAGCCAAACGGGTAGATTGCGAGTCCGCCGACCATCAGGCGCAAGGGAGTCGGTCACAGCCGTCCTGTGCGCTAGCTCACTCAATCCCCACACCGCCCAGCGTATGCTTAGCCGTTTGCGTGGAATTCTTATGCAAGATGCGGTGAATCGTCTGTGGCCGGAACTGCAATGGATCAACGACCCGGATTTGCGGCAGAAGGTTGCGCAAACCTGGGTTCGTGCGTTTAAGTGTAGCCCGCTTACTCCCGACGATCTTGACAGGATTCCTTTCACCCTCCTGATCCAGAATTGCCCAACCACCTTTATGGCGCACAAGCGCTGTGTGGTGCACATTGCACGCAAAGCGGCCGAGTCCATGAAGGAGTTCATGGGTAATGCATTGCCAATTGATATGGATACGGTGATCGCAGGTGCAATTCTTGCGGACGTGGGCAAGTTACTCGAATACGAAAAGGGTGACCACGGCAACACGCGGCAAAGTAAGCGCGGCGAATTCCTGCGGCACCCATTCACGGGGGTTGCTCTGGCAATGGAATGCGGAGTGCCGGATGCGGTGTGCCACATCATCGCTGCTCATGCCGCCGAGGGCGACCTGGTGAAGCGTTCCACCGAGGCCCTGATCGTGCACCACGCGGATTTTATGGCATATCTGCCCTTCAAGAACCTGGAGAAGAAGTAGCTGGGGCGGCGTTGCCGAGGCCATTATGTCTTCTTCCTCCCAAACTATCACCGCACAGATGTCGCAGTGGGCAGCGTCGCTCAAATTCGAAGATCTGTCCAAGGATGCTGTCTATCAGGCGAAGCGTTTTCTCCTCGATTCGTTTGGTTGCGCTCTCGGCGGCTATCAGCAGCACGATGTCGCGATTGCCCTCGAAGTACTTCGTGAGATCGCCGGCCGCGGCGATGCAACGGTCATCGGCTCCGGGGAAAAGATGGATCCGGTCTCCGCCGCCTTCGCGAATGCGCTGATGATCCGTTGCATGGATTACAACGACATTTACTGGAAGCAAGATCCCTCCCACCCATCCGATATTTTTCCTGCGGCAATCGCCGGTTGTGAGCGCGCGGGGAGCAGTGGTCGTGATCTGATCGTCGGTCTGGTCCTGGGCCACGAATTCGAACAGCGCTTTTGTGAAGCCGCGTTTCCGGGGATCCGCGAGCGGGGTTGGCATCACGCGACACTGACGGCCTTTGTCTCGCCCATCGTTGCTGGACGCGCTCTTCATCTTTCTGCCGAACAGATACAGCACGCGATTGGCATCAGCGCGTCGCGCCATTGCACTCTCGGCGCCGTTACGGCCGGCAA
>CAZBCQ010000130.1:0-12058 GCA_964490255.1 uncultured Terriglobales bacterium
GTGCCGTTCCGCATTCGACAATGCACGGGATGAAAGAAGATGCCAAAAGCGAAGCACAGGAGCATGGCATGGATAAGTCGGCTACCGAACACGGCCACCTTACCGTGACGAACGTGAGCATGGTTAGCAACAGCTGCCAGAGATAGTCGGTCCGTCGCTCAAGGGAGCGCGTCTTGGCAGGGCGCGCCCCCATTAATAACGAGTTCTTTACGACGGGTTCCTTGCTATTCCCCAACGCCCCTGCACCTGCGTAACAGCTCGCTACTGTTTCCTATTCGGACCAAATCCCCCAACTCTGGTACGATTTTCCTATGTCCTCTGGCCAAAGCTCGGCTCCAACCCTGGCTCCTGACAAGGGGACACACGCGTCTCTCGAGAGGCCTCTATTTCAGCACACACTGGCGGCAAGCCGTCGCGGGTGGATTCACGAGATCGGCTTCGAATTGCGCGAGCAAGCCTGGCCCACGCTGAAATACCTGACGCGCACCGACGTGCACACCTTCGGCTTTTCCGTGGCGTGTAACGCCATTCTGTCGTTTTTCCCGTTCGTGGTGCTGCTGCTCACGCTCATCCGGCGCTTCTTCCATTCGGACGCCATGTTCGACGTCGTCCTGAACCTCCTGCGCGATTACCTGCCCACCGGACAGGATTTCATCATCAAGAACGTGCGCTCTATGACGCGGCACCACAGTGTGCAGGCCTTCTCGGTCGTCATGCTGCTCGTCAGTTCGACCGGCATCTTCCTGCCGCTTGAAGTTGCGCTAAATGGCGTTTGGGGATTCGCGAAGAATCGCTCGTATATCAAGAACCAGCTCGTTTCCCTCGGGCTGGCCTTCGCCTGCGGGTCGCTCGCTCTGCTTTCCGTTGCGCTCACGGCGACGAATCAAGTTTGGCTGCACTACCTCTTCTTCGGACACATTAATGTCCTGTCGCGCACTGTCGGCTGGGTTGTGATGAAAGTGTGCGCGGTGCTCGCCAGCATCTTCATTTTCTTTCTGATCTACTGGCTTCTGCCGAATGGTAAGGTTCCGGCGAAAGCCGTCCTTCCCGCTGCGATCCTCGCCGGACTCCTCATGGAGATCGCGAAGTACGGATATGTACTCTCGCTGCCTTACCTGGACTTCGCCAACGTGTACGGACCGTTCTCCATCTCTGTGACGTTTATCTTCTGGGCCTTCCTATCCGGCATGTTGCTGCTGGCCGGAGCGCATCTCTCTGCCGTGGGCCGCGTTGCCGACCAGAAAACTCGTTAGGCGATCGAATTGCTTCGGTTTTCGTAACGGGAAATCTTTCGAAGCCCATCCTCCTTTTTCTTCTGCGCTCCTCACTGCCTCCTGATTCGTACTCTCCTACGATTGCGCTTCCGCCCTCCCCTGTTGAGTAGAAATGAAGCGGCTCTCGCAATTCGTTGCTTTCCTGGCGCTCGCACCAACGTTGGCCGCGGCGCAGATGACAGCTCGTACTGCGCGCCTGCCGCGCCGCCCTGCATCACGCGACACGGTACAACAGATAGAGGCCATGCAGCCAAGCCTTGCCCGGCACGCGGCCATCATCTTCTTTGGACGCGTGACTGACGTCTCTCGCGTCGTGCCGGAGTCCGGGGCAGCCGAGCCCTCGCTGCAAATCACTTTCGCTGCGGAAAGCGGCATTCGAGGTGTGCAGACAGGCCGCGAATTCCGTCTGCTCGAGTGGCCCGGGCGCTGGCAGGCCGGGGAGCGCTATCGTGTCGGAGAACGATACCTGCTCTTCTTGCACGCTCCGAATGCCGCTGGACTGACCAGTCCGGTTGGCGGGAGCGCCGGTCGCTTTCTCGTCGACAGCAAGGGGACCGTCGACATCAATTCTGCCGCGCTGGTAGGCGTAGAACGAAGTGTCTCGCCACAATCGACTTCCTCCCCTGTTGTGGATCCATCACAGCATCCCGCGCTGCGTCCGCCACAACCCAGGACAGCCCTCCCCCACCAAGGGCCTGCCTATGTTCATCCGCAGGTACGACCCGAATGACGGCAGGACGGACACTCGTGATAGCGCTGTTGCTCGGCTCGGCTGCCGCAGCGTTCGCTGGTGGTCCGCTCTACGTAGCGGGCGTCAGTGGATTCAACCCGTCCGCAACCGGGCAACCGATCACCTGGGCGGGAGGCGTGGTCAACTACTACACCGACCAGGGCAATCTCAGTCCGCTGCTCCCGGGCGCCTCTGCCGACGCTTTCGTCGCCACGGCGTTCGCCTCCTGGTCGGGCGTGACGACCGCAGCCCTGCAGATCAACCACGCAGGCCAACTGAGTGAAGACGTCTCCGGCAGCGATGTGCAGAATGCGGGTTCACTGATTCTTCCCGTCGACATTCAGCCGAATTCACCGAAACCCATTGCCATCATTTACGACTACGATGGCAGCGTGATGGACGCGTTCCTCGGAACCGGAGCCGGTTCCGAAGATCTCTGCGACTCGAACTCCGTAATGTCCGTGGCCGACAATTTCACCGCGGACGGCCATTTCGCGCACGCGCTTGTCATCATCAATGGTAACTGCGCGCAGTATTCGGAAGACTTGCCGGTCCTGCAATATCGAGTTGCCCGGCAACTGGGACGGGTGCTTGGGCTTGACTGGTCGCAGCTTAATGAAAACGTGGTCACCGGCTCGCCTCCGACGAAAGTCGATGACTATGCCGGCTATCCGCTGATGCACCCCATGGGCGCGCTCTGCTATCCCACGTACGGTTGCAGCAACAATCCCCTGCAGCCACGCATGGACGACCAGTCGGCGATCTCTCGCCTGTATCCAGTCACGAGCGCAAACATTGGTAACTTCTCCGGCAAGACACTCTTTTACGAGAACACCGCGCACATCGAGGGCAGCGTTCGCTTTCCTGCCTGGAACGGCAGCACAGGTCAGGGCATGCAAGGTGTAAACGTGGTGGCGCGCATGATTGACCCGGTCACCGGGTTGCCGTCGCACAAGTACACAGCTTCCTGTGTTTCGGGATTTCTTTTTCGCGGGGATGCCGGAAACCCGATTACCGGGTTCACAGATAATTCCGGAGAACCGCTGGATCGTTTCGGTTCCAACAACACCGCTTTAGAAGGATATTTCGATCTCGCAGGACTTCAGTTCCCCGCCGGATATAGCACCGTGCAATATCAGATCAGCGTAGAATCGGTGAATTCGCTCTACAACAGCGCGCTGTCTGTGGGTCCCTATAAGGAGGGATCGATCCCGATGTCCGGGACGTTCGCCCCGATAACCGTGACAGTTTCTAAAGGCTCTGACATACACCAGGATCTGGTGATGCAAGGCGCCCCGTCCCAGCCCCAGGACCGATGGGAACCGAGCACGTTCGCTCAGCCAGCGGAAATTCTTGGGGGCGGTGATTGGATCGCATCGCTCAGCGGCTACGGTGATACCGACTACTACCATCTGCATGCACGCGCTAACCGCAGCTTCAGTTTCAGCGTGACTGCGCTCAATGAGAACGGTTCCGCTACAGTCACCAAGGCGCAACCGGCGATCGGAATATGGAAATCCACCGCCGTCGAAAACGCGCCTTCTCTCGGCCATTCGGCGTTTGGGACGATGAAGACCGGCCTCACCCAACTCGTGGCCGACATTAACGTAGAAGACGATTACAAACTCGGGATCGCCGACATGCGCGGTGACGGCCGTCCTGATTTCAATTACGAAGCTCGCGTGCTGTATGCGGATACCGTCTCTCCGGCACGCGCGAGTGTTCATAACAACACCTCCCTCACCATCACAGGCTTCGGATTTACGCCTTCTACAACCGCAATGGTAGGCGCGAACTCGGCACCGGTCACCAGCCAGCAGGCCGGACAGCTTGTAATTTCCGCACCGCCGCTCTCCGACAGTACCCAAACCATCTATCTGCAGGACAACTCAACCGGGCTGACCGCCGAGATGGACAATGTCCTGAACTACGGCACCATCAATGCAAAACTGACGTTGTTGTCGGGATCGAATGGGCAGGTTCCGGTAGGGACGCAAGCGCCCAATCCGGTGCGCGTCCGCGTCACGGAGTCAGATCGCGTCACACCCATCGCGGATGCTGCAGTCACGTTCGTCGCAAGTGCGGGGGTCGTGTTCCCGGCCTGCGGTAATTCCAATTGCACCATCTTCACCGATTCGAGCGGCGAAGCCGATGCATACATGCTCGTAACCGCTGCGGGAACGTTCTCCATTACGGCTTCGATCAGCACTGGCGCTTCCGTAAAGGCTGCGGTAATTGGCATTGTTTATGCATTCGATATCAGTCTGCCAGTCACTCAGGGGTGGGCAACTTCAAACTCTTCGGGATCGATTCCGCTCGCCGCAATCGCCCTTGGCAATGGCCAACCGCTAACCGGAAGAACCATAAATTTTCGGGTGACATGGGGAACCGCAACTCTGGCGGCCGCAAGTTCCATCACCGACGGCACAGGGACGGCGAACACGCAGGTGAACATCAATCACCTCTCCTCAGATGTCATCGTCAACGCTTGCCTCGCGCCCGACAATACGGCCTGCCGGGTTTTCACCATCAATTATGTTCCGGTAGACAGTCTTCAGATCATTAAAGTTGCAGGGGATAATCAGACAATTACCGTCGGACAGAGTTTCTCTCCGATACGCGTCCGCGTGACCGACAGTTCTTCAACGCCGAACCCGATTGCTGCAGTGCCCGTACAGTTTCTGCTCACCGCGTTCCGCGCGCCGGTCGAAACTCCTACTCGCTGGAATGGCGAAGCTGGGACGAGGAATCCCAGTCAGCCGGTGATACTGTCATCATCACTGTCTACTCTAACCAGCGATTCCAACGGATATGTGTCGTTGCCAATCTCTGTCCCGGCGCAATGGGGGCCGCTGCTCGTGTCGGTGCAAGCCACAGTAGCGAACATCACCCAGACATTCACGCTTCGATCCAGTTGGTGAAGATGGACTCAATGCAACTGAGTACTGACTACTGGTTCACGTGCTGATCCACCCAGCCATTCACGGTCTGGTACCAGAGTCGGCTGTTCTGCGGCTTCAGCACCCAGTGACCTTCATCCGGGAAGTAGAGCATCTTCGACGGAACCTTCAGCAATTGGAGGTAAGTGAACAACTCAAGTCCTTGGGAGACGTCGAGCCGATAATCGAGTTGTCCGTGCACGACCAATGTAGGCGTCTTGAACTTCGTCGCATAGTTGTTGGGCGACCCTTTGTCGTAGGTTTTGCGGTTTGTCCACGGCGTGCCCTGGAACTCCCACAGCGGAAACCACAGCTCTTCCGTAGACCCGAACGCCGAAATCGTGTCGAACATACCGTCGTGCGAAACCAGGCACTTGAAACGATCTGTGTGGCCAAGGATCCAATCGATCATGTAGCCGCCGTAGGAGGCGCCTAGCGCGCACTCGCGGTTCTTGTCGATAAATGGATACTTCTGCTCGGCGTAGTCGAGGCCTCTCATCAGATCGACAAACGGCTTGCCACCCCAGTCGCCATTAATCTCGTCGATAAACTTCTGACCGTATCCTGTTGAGCCGCGTGGATTGATCATTACGACGACATATCCGTTCGCTGCGAACAGCTCAGGATTCCAGCGGAACGACCAGTCGTCTCCCCACGCGCCCTGCGGTCCACCATGGATCAGTAATTTCACAGGATACTTTTTGTTCGCATCGAAGTTCGGCGGCTTCAGCAGGAAGCCCTGGACTTTGGTCTTATTCGCGCCCGTGAACCAGAAGGATTCGAGGGGCTGCATGGAAACCTGGGACAATATGGCTTCATTGACACGTGTGAAACGAACGGGACAATTCACCGCTCCTTCCTGAAGAGTACTTTCTTCTCGGCAGATCGGGGGGAAGTTTCTGCCTCCCAGTGCTCTGTTATCAGAGTTTTTCTTGAACAGCGAATGATCCAAGTCCACTCGCAGTCGGCATATTTCGCTCGGCCACTTTACGGACATACAATTCGCAAACAGAGTTTTCCCATCACGATCGAGAACCGGTGAGTCCAGGAATCCATTCGCCACTTCCTCGACATCCCCGGCAATCGCCACCGTATACAACGGCGCCTCACCCGCGTCCTCCGCCACAAAGTACAGCCGCGACGAATCCTGTGCCCACGCAAACGATCCCACCCAGCGATCGAACTCCTCGGTAAGGTCCTTGATCTCGCCCGTTTGCCGGTTGTAGATCACCAACCGGAAACGATCGCTCTCGTATCCTGCGCGTTTCTGCATGCGCCACGCGATCCACTTCCCATCGGGCGAATACAGTGGGGTGGAGTCGCTTCCCGGACTCGTGCTGATTTTCTTGGGCGTTCCTCCTGCGGTCGGGACGATGAAGATCTCATTGTTGGTGGAGGCCGCCGGAACCTCGTCGATGTTGCTGGTAAACGCCACTTCCTTCCCGTCCGGAGAGAACGCATACATGTCCTGACCGCCGAGCGAGAATGGCGGTGCATCATGGTCGCCGGGTGTCAAGTCATGCGCGACTCCTCCGGCAACCGGCACCACGAAGAGGTGCGTGCGCTTGCCGACGCTATAAGTTGACCAGTGCCGGTAAAACAGGTGTGTCCATATTTGCGCCTTCACCTGTGACTGCGCCCGCTCGTCGTTCTTTTTTTTGTTGCACGCGTCGTCCGCGCAATCCGGGAAGACCTCGGACGTAAATAACATGGTGGAACCGTCTGGCGACCATTGCTCCCCGTCGGCGCCCGTCGATAACGACGTGATCTTCGAGGGTTCCCCCGGTAGGCTCACGGTTGCGGCATCGAAATCCCACGTCCATACCTGTTGCGCACCATCACGATCCGAAACGAACGCCAGCTTCTTGCCATCCGGCGACCAGCGCGGACGATCTTCGCCCGGTCCCGAGGTCAGCTGTTTCGCATCCCCGCCGTTGGCCGGAAGCACCCACAGGTGCGGCGTCTTTTTATCCTTTTCGAGATTCACATCCACTGCGCTGAAGGCCACCCATTTACCGTCGGGCGAAACAACCGGCTCATTCACGCGCTTTAGGGCCATCATGTCCTCAAAGGTAAAGGGCCTTTTTGCCTGCGCAACCGCCAAACTGCTCAGCAACAGTAAATAAGCCAATCGGCTACGGATCATGGCACGACTCTCCTGAGACAAAGACAAACCGGTTACTCTACCCGGGCAAGGCGCGGTAAGTCTAGGAGGTTCAACACTAACCGGCGTTGCTGGCAGGAAACCAGGAGCTCACGTTTTCAATTCTTCGGGGAAACAAACCATCTGCCGTTGCGTTTACACTAGTGGTATGGCGAGCTTACGCAGTCGTGTGTCCCTGACGTTATTAGCTCTGGCGATGTTAGTGCCCGTATTGCGCGCGGATGATCGTGGCGAAGGACCAATGCGGAAAGACCCACCGAAAATTAGCCCGGACGAAATCATCAAGCAATTCGCGGCGAAGGAAAAAGAATTCAAGACCGCCCGCGAAAACTACATGTATCGCCAGGAAGTAAAAGTGCAAACCTTAGACGGCGACACGCCGGACGGCGAGTTCCGCATCGTCACCGACGTCGTGTTCGATCCCAACGGGAAGCGCAGCGAACAGGTCGTATTCGCGCCACAGTCGACGCTCGAGCGCATCTCCATGACGAAGGAAGACATGGATGACATCCAGCATCGCCTGCCATTCGTGCTGACCACGGACGAGATTCCTGAATACGACATTTTGTACGTTGGCCAGCAGAAGGAAGACGAGCTCAACACGTACGTGTTCGACGTCGCGCCAAAGAAGATTGAGAAGGGCAAGCGCTACTTCCAGGGGCGCATCTGGGTGGACGACACCGACTTCCAGATCGTGAAGACGCGTGGCAAGAACGTCCCCGACATTCGCAGTAAGAGTGGCGAGAACCTGTTCCCTGAATTCACAACCTGGCGTGAGCAGATCGATTCACAGGACGGCACCGGTCGTAAATTCTGGTTCCCGACCTACACGAAGATCGACGACAACCTGCATTTCTCTACCGGCGACATCCACGTTCGCGAGTTGGTCAAGTACACGAACTATAAGCGATTCGGCGCGAACGTGAAGATCACCTACGACGGTCAGGATATCGGCTCGGCACCCAATCAACAGCAGCAGCCGCAACAGGCAGGTACGCAGCCTGCTCAACAGCAGCCACAGACAAGTCCGCAGCCACAGGCGAACCCGCAGCCGCAGAGCACCACCACTCCGAAGCAGGCCTCGCCGAGTGCCCAGCAACAGCAGCCGGTGTACACAGGCGAAGGACCGCCTCCTGCTCCAAAATAAATTGAAAGGGATTACGTGGGCAGCCGACCTCGGCTGCCCAATGAGGTTACGCGGCCGGCGCCATCGATCGTTGCGCAGCCTGCTGGATGAAGCGCTTCATCACCGTTGCCCACATCACTTTCTTGCGAACCGCGCTTTCTTTCACGTTTCGTCCCTGGGCAAACATTCCAAGTAGCGCCTTCATCTTGAAGACGCGCAACATCGCTTCTTCCATTTCATTCACGCCATAGGATTGCAGGAATTCGTCCTGCACCTGGCTGGTGATGTTCCGGTTACAGAAGGGATACTTCTCGAGAGCTTCTACCGATGCCATGAACTGCGCTACATCCTGGAAGGAATTGCCCTTTGGCGCCATGCGCGCATAGTCGGAGATTCCAATTCCTTCTTCGGTCACGATCACATTCAACGGAGTGAAATCGTTCAGCACCGCTGAGGACGGCAGCAACTTTTTCGAACGCATCAGGATCGCCCGCGCGCCGCTCAGTATCGTAGCGATCGCTTCATCGTCGAGGCCTTCCCCTTTGCAGTTCGCGCAGAGCTTCTCCAGTTCACTCAGCAACTGGTTCGGATCGAACGGCTCGGGGCTGCCCGCAGTTGAACGATGAAAATTGCGCAGCCACATCCCGGTTTGGCGAGCAGCTACTTCCAGGCATCCATGGTCGGCATACCCGGGCAGCAGGGCGGCCTTCATGATGATGGATTGCAGTGGCAGCCCAGTGATCTTTTCTGTGACCACAGCGCCCAGTTCCGTGAAATCGCCCACTGGCCTCGGCACGCCGTTCAGCTTTCTTCTTTCGAAGACGTCATAAACTGTTTGCAGATTGCCGGTTTCAAGCTTTGCGACATTTCGCGCACCCTGCGCGCCGCACTTGCTGGACCGATAAACCTTGGCTGCCAGTCGTTCGCTTCCGTCGGCGAAATCAATCACAATGTCGTAGATGTAATGGTCGGTTTTCGGCGTATGTCCAACGACCCGTACAGCCCTTAATTCGCCACGGCTGGGGTAGTGGCTGCTTGCCACTCGCTTCAACTCCTGAACAATCTGATCCATTACGCTTTCCGGCATTCTTACTCCTGAACCTGGGGGATTGAGCCTACAAAAAAGACGGGCGCGCAATAAGGAATGCAGTTAACGTTCCAGCCTAAGACGAAAAGCTGAGCTCCTAAGTCGTTGAAAAATCGTGGCGCACACAATTGTCCGAAACTGCCGGCTCAGTCGTTGGCATAGCTCTACTCATTCTTGGCAATAGGAAACCAGCTATCGGGCATAGGTTACCTGCCACTCAGCGCGGCTTTTCAGAGTTTCGCGAAAGCGAAATGAAGCAGCAGCAACTCGCGAACGGAGCGCTGCGAGGGAGGTGCGGTTCTTAATAGAAGAGGTATTTCCGCCACTTCTCGTCAGAGTGGCCAAGCAGGCGCATGATGTGCCTACTGGTGTGCAGATTGAACGGACGTGGTTCACGCATCAGCTTCATGCTGGCTTCCGTCGGATAGCGGTTCCCCTTTTTACGATTGCAGGGGTGGCAACAGGCCACCAGATTCTCCCAACTGGAGTTGCCGCCGCGAGAACGTGGAATCACATGGTCGAGCGTCAACTCGCTCGAGGGAAGAATGGTGCCGCAATACTGGCAGCAGTTGCGGTCTCGCAGCAGGATGTTCTTGCGCGAGAGTGCCCGCGTCTGATGCGGAATGCGCCGGTATTCCAGTAAGCGGATGACAGACGGCACGCGCATCGCCATGCGGGCAGCATGAAGGTGCGCGCCATCGACCTCTTCGGCCATGGCCACACCTTTCAGTACCAGCACGATCGCACGTCGTGCGGCACACACATTGATAGGTTCATACGAGGCATTCAACACCAGTACCGGCTGATTCATGACTCCCCGACCATTTCCTCGATAACCGGTCCCATGCGGATCGGTGCTTGTGAGCGAAAAACTTCGTGCGAAGTTGTGAATTCTTGCTGCCATGGTTCAGCCTGCATGCGCTGACATTGTCAACGCCTCCTCCGGTTCCTGCTCCGGCATCATTGCTGCTGTCATCTCCGGCTTCATCACCCGGGCCACGGTTGCCACCCAGACTCGTGCGGCTCCTGCCTTACGTAGAACTCGAGCACATTCCCCCACCGTGGTTCCCGTAGTAAGAACGTCATCCACTACTAAGATGTCGCGGCCGCGAACCTCGTCAGGCAGGCTCACTGTAAACGCTCCGCGCATGTTCTCTCGCCGTTGCTCGCGCGTCAGTCCTGTCTGTGATTCCGTCGCACGCACGCGTTTCAGAACCTGGGGGCGCAGCTTGACGGGGCGCAAATCAGAACTACCCCTGATCGCGGATTCGGCGATTAAGTCCGACTGATTGAAACCGCGCGATCGCGACTTGCTGCTATGCAGAGGAACCGGCACCATAAGCGCCGATGCCACGTCAAAATGGGGTTGCAGATCCGTGACCGCTTCCGCAAGCATTCTTCCGAGTACCGGCGCTGCTGAGCGCACGCGATCGTATTTCAGCAGATGAATCAACTCGCGCAGACCGCCGTCGTAGCTGCCATAAGCCGAGGCCTTCTCGAACTGCGGGCGGTCCTTGAGGCATTCTCCGCAAAGTTGCTCAGCCTCTATTCCGAATCCGAACATCCTCTCGCCACAAACGGCGCACGTACGTCCTTCGGAGCGGCTCATTGCCTCCAGGCACTCTGGGCATATGGGTAATCGAGAGATGTTTGTGAGTGGGAGCGAACAGACACGGCAATCGGAGGGGAAGAAAACGCTGAAAAGGCTGGATGCAGTGTAACGAAGGCTGGAACCAAGCAGGGTACTTCGTCCAAGTCCCTGCAGGCGCTGATCTGGCTGCCTTCCCTCTCGCCTGTCTGGAGGAAGCGGCTCTATTCGCGCCTTCCCGGGTGGCATGCTTCGCATGTCGTCACCCTGGACCGGGTTTAGGTCACCGATACTGCTGAAGACGACCCTCCTGACGCTCGCCTCCCGCCCCATGCGGGAAGCATCATGATCCTCCTTCAGTATAGCCGCGTTCCGGAACTGAGCGCAATCGCCTATGCCACAATTTCGGTGCAAAACTGTTGCTCAGCAGGGAATCCGGAATGCGCGTAAAATCCCGTTAACAATCATCTGAGGTTGCACGCTGCCCAACACGCAGTTCCAGTTGCTGGCACTTGTACTTGTCTCGCAAGCCACGCGCGTGCGACACTTTCGCGGCTTCATTCGCCCGGAGTTCTATCCACAACCCTGGGCAGATTTCGGAACTCGATTCGTTCGAGAGGACTCTGAATGAGCACTCAAACCCAAACACCTGTTCCTACTACCAAATTCAAACCGTATGTTCCGGCCGACATCCAAATGCCGGAATTCACTGTCCGTGCCGTGATTTTGGGGATGTGTCTTACGGTTGTTCTCGGCGCCGCTAACCTTTATCTCGGCCTCCGCGCGGGCATGACCATCGCCGCAACCTATCCTGCCGCTGTCATCAGCATGGCAGTGCTTCGCCTGCTTAAGGGCTCTCTACTCGAGGAGAACATCGCCCGTACCATCGGATCGATCGGCGAATCTGTCGCTGCCGGCGCTGTCTTCACGATACCCGCATTTGTACTCGCGGGCGTTTGGCCTGAGTTCGACATGGCTCACGGCTACTGGAAGTCGATCGCACTGATGGCGGTGGGTGGCACTCTCGGAATCCTCTTCGTAACGTTGTTACGCCGCGTGATGGTCGAAGACCCCGAGTTGCCTTTCCCAGAATCCGTGGCCGCTTCGGAGATTCACAAGGCGGGCCAGCGCGGTGCAGGTGCAGCCAAAC
>CAZBCQ010000131.1:0-3907 GCA_964490255.1 uncultured Terriglobales bacterium
GACGTGCAGATGCCCGGACTCGACGGTTTCGGCGTCATCAAGAAACTGCTGGACAAGAAAGTCCGGATGCCGCAGGTGGTTTTTGCGACCGCGTTCGACCAATACGCGGTGAAAGCATTTGAAGTGAATGCCGTCGATTACCTGCTGAAACCCTTCGACAAGAAACGCGTGGCCGAATCCATTCAGCGCGCGCGCAAAAAGCTGGAATCGACATCTGGTTCGGGCGACAGACTCGATGTGCTGGTCCGCATGCTGGAGCAGAAGGAACAGCAGCAGAGCCAGCCGCAGAAGATTCTGATCAAGTCGGTTGGGCGCCTCTTTCTGGTCGACCAGAAGGATATCTGCCATGCGTCGATCGAAGACGGCGTGATAACGGTTACCACGTCGCAGATCGAAGGCCAGTCCAACTGCCGGACTCTGGAAGAACTGCTGGCGCAACTGGACCAGAAGTTGTTCTGGCGCGCGCACCGGTCCTATCTGGTGAATATCAATCGTATCCGCGAAGTCGTTCCGTGGTTCAAGAGTTCGTACATGCTTCGCATGGACGACAAGAAGCAGACCGAAATCCCCGTGAGCCGGGCTCAGACGAAGCGACTGCGAGAGCTGTTCAAGCTGTAGCAAACTCTCTTGAGCTAGTTCTTTTGCACACCGGTGATCTGCCACGAAACGCGCATGCCCGGCTTGCCGCCAGCGATCTGAAACTTGTTGTTGTGAAGTTCCTGCGCGACGTAGACAGGCGCGAAGCTGCCGATTGTGGTGAGCTGATAGCGAAAGTCCTGGTTCAATTTCTCGAAACGGGCAGGCACAGTGACCTGCGCTTCTCCGGCACTATCCATCGTGGCGATGCCGCTGGATACAGTCATCATCTCCGGTGATTGCACGGACATTTCCTGCACCCCGCCGCCGAAGCTTTTGGACGCGTCGGTTTTCAGTGCCGAAACATGCAGCGTGCCGTGCACATAGACATCCGGCCCGTAGAAGTTGGTGATGCCCGCGTTGTCCATCGTGAACAACTGGGCAGTGTTTGCGCTGTTCAGAAACTGCACGCGCGAGAGCGGCGTGTTGTTGCGGATCAGCAGATCCTTCCCGCGTCCATTGTTACCGGTGATTACGCCCAGGAACTGAATTGCGGAGTCCGGCCACGAGGTACCGGTGTTGTTCGGCAGCGTGATCACCGGATTATTGTTGCGGTCGGCCAGCCGGACAGAATGATCGCTGGCACCGGCCCCGTTCATGACGATGCGGGACGCATCGAAACTCACGACTCCGACCTGCTGAATGCGGAAACCAGCGGGATGCGCCCCCGCAAAGGTCGCCGTGATCTGCGTGCGGCTGTCGATCCGCCAGTTCGATGGTGAAATGCTCTCCTGTCGCGGCGTATCGGGATCAACAATGATGGCGCAGTGCGCAGTGCCCGGGCAGAGCTGCGCCGTGGAACGAACCGTAAACCTGGCGCGGCCCGGCATGACTGCCGTGCTCGACTCCAGTTCTATAGGCACCGTCGCAATATGAATGTCGGCGCTTCCCGCGGCTCTTAGCACCAGATCGTTGCCCATCGGATATTTCTCCGGCGCCTGCGGCGCGGGGCGCAGCGCTTCGATTTGTGAAAAAACTCGAACCGCCGCACCGGGCTGGTTTGGATTACACGGGCTGGAATTCTGTCCAAGGGCTGCACAGACGGCGGAAGTCACAAACACCAGATAAAGCTTCAAGGGAGCGCTCCCAACGGGCAATAAAACTAGAAGCCTACGACTCTGACCGATGTTGGCCCGAATCAAGATCGGCTATCGGCTTTGTCTTCAACCTACATAACTCAGGTTTATGTGGCGAATCGAAAAAATCGCTTCCGTTACTGGGCGCGGTTACGCCGGTAAGCTGTTTCTTCTACTCCGGTCCGCCGCTTGCGCAGGTATAATCTTCTTAAAATGAAGGCTTACGTTTACGTGTCGCTCAAGAAGAGCGTGCTCGATCCACAGGGGAAAACCATACAGGGCGCGCTGAAGAAAATGGGGTACAAAACCGTTTCCGATGTTCGCCAGGGCAAGTACTTCGAAATTCAGCTGGAAAATGGTCTGGAACAGTCCGAGGCAAAGGCGCAGGTGGAGCGCATTGCCCGCGAAGTTCTAACCAATCCGGTGATCGAGGAATTTCACTGCTCCTTTGAGTAGACAAGCTGTCGTGGGCTGAATCGCGAGCTGGCCGGCGGGAATCATTACATATTGCATTCATGGTGGTCAGAAGCAAGCTCCTCCCCTGAGTAAGAGCCAGAAGAACAGCATCTCTGTCGGGGTTCCGGAAATTAGGGCCGCGATGCAGGACAGGCCATTTCGCCTGTTCGCCATGTGCGGCGGAGGAAACAATCAATGTGCGGCATAGTCGGATACGTGGGTAAAAAACAAGTTGTCCCGGTCATCATCGATGGCCTGCGGCGCCTCGAATACCGTGGCTACGATTCCGCGGGGATCGCAGTAGCCGGAAATGGCGAAGGCCTGCAGTTGCGCCGCGCCGAAGGAAAGCTGCGCAATCTTGAAGAAGCCATCCGCCTGAAGCCGCTCGATGGCACGTACGGCATCGGCCATACGCGCTGGGCCACGCATGGACGTCCGACGGAAGAGAACGCGCATCCGCATCGCGACTGCACCGGCAAAATCGTGGTCGTGCACAACGGCATTATCGAGAACTACCTCGCGCTGAAGAAGCAGCTTCGCGATGAAGGCCACAAGTTCGCGACCGAAACCGACACCGAGATCCTTGCCCACCTGGTTGAGAAATTTCTTGCCGCAGGCAAAGACAACGGTCACGCCGTTTCGCTCGAAGAAGCCGTACGGAAAACGGTAAAGCTGATCAATGGCGTGTTCGCCATTGCGGTGATCTCTGCCGACGAGCCCAACAAGATTGTGGCCGCCCGCAATGGTCCGCCTGCCGTGATCGGCTTGGGCAAAGACGAATTCTTTGTTGCGTCCGATATTCCCGCGATTCTCTATCACACGCGCGACCTGTTTTTCCTCGGAGATGGCGACCTTGCTGTGATCACGCCTGAGGGCGTGAAGCTCACGGACTTTGAAGGCGGTCCCATTCAGCGCCAGGTGCAGCACATCACCTGGGACCCGATCATGGCGGAGAAGGGCGGCTTTAAGCACTTCATGCTCAAAGAAATCTTTGAGCAGCCGCGCGCCGTTCGCGATACCACCATCGGCCGCGTGTCGCTGGATTCGGGCAAGATCTTCCTGGATGACATGGACATCAGCGAAGCCGAATTCAAGGCTTTGAAGAAAGTGAATATCGCAGCCTGCGGCACCAGTTGGCACGCGGGGCTGGCCGGCAAGTTCATGCTCGAGCGACTGGCGCGTATTCCGGTGGAAGTCGACTACGCCAGCGAGTTCCGTTATCGCGATCCGCTCGTCAGCTCAGATGCTCTCACAATGCTGATCACGCAATCTGGTGAGACGGCCGATACGATTGCCGCACTGCGCGAGGCGAAGGCGAAGGGTTCGAAGACGGTCGGCATCTGCAACGTCGTCGGATCGATGGTCACGCGCGAATCGAATGGCACCGTCTACACCCATGCCGGACCGGAAATCGGCGTTGCTTCGACCAAAGCGTTCACGGCGCAACTCACGGCCATGTTCGTCTTCTCGCTGTTCCTCGCCGAGATTCGCGGCGCGATCACGCCTGAGCAGGCCAAGGGCTACATCAGCGAATTGAGCCGCATGCCCGCGAAACTCGAGTCGCTGCTCGCCCGCGAAGAAGAGACCGAGACTCTGGCAAAGGAATACCAGCGCGTCACCGACTTCCTCTTCCTCGGCCGCGGCATTCACTATCCGATCGCGCTCGAAGGCGCGTTGAAGATGAAGGAAATCTCCTACATCCACGCCGAAGGCTATCCGGCGGGCGAGATGAAGCACGG
>CAZBCQ010000131.1:4007-7135 GCA_964490255.1 uncultured Terriglobales bacterium
TTCATGCCGCTACGCCTAGCTCCTTCGCAACTGCCGCCACACGTTCGTAGGAGGCGAGGCGGTCGGCATGCTCATACGTGTCTGTCACTACGATGACCTCATCCGCTGCTGTCTCGGACACCAGCTTCTCCAAACCTGCTCTTACTGTTGCGTTCGACCCTACGATGGCGGTGCTCAATTTGGATTCCACAGCCGCCTGCTCGAAACCGTTCCATAGCGTCTCCATTGAATCGACCGGCGGCAACAATTCCACAGGCTGATTGCGGATCAGCCGCAGGAATCGTTGCTGGGGCGTAGTAAATAGGCGGCGAGCCGCCGCGTCCGTCTCGGCAGCAATCACCTGCACACCCACCATCAGATGAGGCCTGCTCGACGTATCGCTCGGGCGGAAGCTCTGACGATAGAGTTGCGCCGCTACATACAGATACTCCGGAGCGAAGTGCGCCGCGAAAGCGAACGGCAGGCCCAGTCTCGCGGCCAACTGCGCGCTGAAGGTGCTGGACCCCAGGAGAGTAATCGGCACATTGCTTCCTTGTCCCGGAATCGCCTTCACCGCTTGTCCGGGCTTTGCTGGGCCTACATAGGTCCGCAATTCCTCGAGCAGTGCTGGGAAATCGTCTCCAGTCTGATGCAAGTCCCTCCGCAGCGCCCGCATGGTTTGGAGGTCGCCACCCGGTGCTCGCCCCAGGCCGAGATCGATTCGTCCGGGATATAGCGCTTCCAGTGTTCCGAACTGTTCTGCCACGACCAGCGGGGCGTGGTTGGGCAGCATAACTCCGCCACTGCCTACGCGTATGGTCGAGGTTTCGCCAGCGACGTGGCCGATCAACACTGGGGTCGCCGAGCAGGCAAGGCCCTCGATCGAATGATGCTCTGCCAGCCAGAAGCGGGTGTAGCCCAGACGCTCCACGTGACGGGCTAAGTCCACCGAACGGGCGATGGCATTGCCTGCAGGCTCGCCGGTGCGCATTCCAACCAGATCTAGAACGGAAACTGCCAATCCTTGGTCCATCTTTCGTTAGATAACTTGAGATCGGAAAGCGGTGCGGAACTCTGGGGATGGGCCGACGCTTTCGCAGACACGCAGTCGAACGAATCGTACTGCAACCCAAAGTTCGTGAGGATCAACTCCTGAATCTAAACTCTCTGGACGGATATCGTTCGCAGCGCGAACCGGTGGGCGCATAAACTCCGGGACTGAGAGCTACAATGGCCAGCCAAGTGGAGGCTCCTATTTCTCGCAAACTAATTGGAAGAGAAATCCGCGCAATGTTCGGTTGCGGCATAGCGGTTCTGGTTCTCGCTGGCTGTTTGCTGCAGGGAGAAAATCAGAATGCCCCAAACCTCGAACCAGCACCTTCTCAGTCGGCACCTTCTGAAAATCCCGCTCCAGCTGTAGAAAACACAGAAGCCAAACCCGGAAGCGAGCGCCCGGCCAGCGCGAAGGTTGTCCCGCAGGACAAGCTACCTTCCCGGGCATGGATGATGCTCGTAGCTGGGTGCGAAGACAGCAGGTTTGCGGAGCGCGCAAAAGCTGTCCGCGTGCTTGGACTGTTGCCGAACGACAGCCGCGCGAGAAAGCTGGCGGAAAAAGCTCTCGAGGATCAAAAACCTGAAGTACGACTGTCTGCGGCTGCTGCGCTGGGGGACATGCGCTCGCGAGCCAGCATTCCGAAGTTAAAGAAGGCTTTGGATGACACCGACGTATCCGTGGCGTTAGCAGCCGCGCACTCTCTCTTAACGATGCACGACAAATCCGGATACGAGGTCTACTACGAAGTACTGACGCAGCAAAGGAAAGCCAGCAAGGGCCTGATTGCGTCTCAGATGGCTACACTGCATGATCCCAAGAAAATTGCAATGCTCGGATTTGAGGAAGGTATCGGCTTCGTCCCGTTCGCGAGCATTGGTTGGAGCGCAATCAAGGAAATCCGCAGCAGCGACGCTTCTCCAGCAAGAGCCGCTGCAGTCAGCGTGCTGACAGACGATCGCGATCCGGACACGACGAAGGCCCTTATCAATGCAACGCAGGACAACAGCTGGCTCGTGCGTGCTGCTGCTGTGGAGGCGCTCGCTCGTAGAGGTGATCCCTCTGCTCTCGGCATCGTGGAGTTGGGGCTGAACGACGAGAAAGACAACGTAAGATTCGCGGCTCAGGCGGCAACTGTTCGTCTCTCAACGATCGGAAAAACAAGGCTACGGTCTCGCGAGAAGAAACCGAGCCAGGAGTAGCTCGGTGCTGAAGGCAATTGCGATGACCGTTTTCTATAATGGTAGTATCCGGATTGGGGTAGGAACCGAAAGGACCGCGAACAGGGAATGTCCCAACATCCATTGTTGACGGCGCGACTGCTGGAGTCGGTGTCGCTTTCGTCGCAGACCAAGCACCTTGTCTTCGAAGTAGAGCCGGCGCCTTTCGACTTCATCGCGGGACAATTCGTCTCCATGAAGGCGCAGAATGACGGCCGCGAGATCACGCGAGCCTATTCCATTGCTTCCGCGCCGCGCGATCAGCGCACTTTTGACATCTGCCTCAACCGCGTTCCCAACGGATTCTTCTCCAACTACCTGTGCGATCTGAACGAGGGCGCAAAGGTTGACTTCCACGGACCACACGGATATTTCGTTCTGAAGAATCCGGTCCGCGATTCGGTATTCATCGCCACGGGCACGGGGATCGCGCCCATGCGCGGCATGCTGGACTGGCTCTTCGCCGAGCCCACGCGTCATGAAGGCCGCGAGTTCTGGCTCGTCTTCGGCACGCGCTATGCCGAAGACCTCTATTACAACCAGCAGTTTCTGGACATGGAACGCAAACATCCCAACTTCCATTACATGGCCACGCTCAGCCGCGACAACGAGGGTTGGACCGGCGCGCGCGGCTACGTTCAGGAACATGTCGCGAAAATCGTCGGCGAACGCAAAGACATGGACGCCTACATCTGCGGACTTCGTGACATGGTGCAAGCCAATCGCGATATGCTGAAAGGCCTGGGCTGGGACCGCAAGTCGATTCTCTACGAGCGCTTCGACTAATTTAAAAATCAGATCACGATCAGGCCCTGACGTACTCCGCGCGAAACCGCTTCTGTGCGCGTGGTCGCGCCCAGCTTGGCGAGAATGGAACT
>CAZBCQ010000131.1:7235-9309 GCA_964490255.1 uncultured Terriglobales bacterium
AGACGCGAAGCAATCTCCTTGTTGCTCGCGCCTTCGGCCAACATCGTGAGCACTTGCGATTCGCGCGCAGTAAGCGCTTCGTGCAGCCAGGGTTCGGATTCGTCATTTTCGTGAGACGAGGGAAGCAGTAGATCCATCTGCTCGGGAGCGAGCGCGGTAAGTCCGGCGGAAACCGCCTCAACGGCTGCGAGGATCTCGTGCTGTGCGGCTTCGCGTCCGAGAACGGCGCGTACGCCGGATTGAAGAAGACGGCGAAGATCGGCGCGGCTGAGTTCGTCCGTGATCAGAACAATGGGCGATCCCCCGGCGCTGGTGAAGACGCGCGCGGCCGATTCGAGATCGGATTCGGCGAGCACAACATCAGCAGGCGCGGCGCTGACTCCATTTCGGCTCGCAGCATTCGCAGCCACGAGTTGAAACCGTGAGTCCTCGCGAACGAGCGCTTCCAGTCCGGCACGGACCATGGCAGAAGCGGCGTTCACAAGGACTCGAGTTGAGTTCATAAGGCTGTGTGGCGCGGACACTCTTGTCCGCGCGTTACAAGGTTCGGGGCGGACAGGAATGTCCGCCCCACAAAAGCGATCAGTCCGCGGCCGCCGCTTGCGCGTGTCCGCTCATAGAGCGCACCACAAACCGTTCGATTGCGCGCGCCGAGATCGCCAGCGTCAGGCCATCCACCACCATCGTGTTGATACCGACCAGACGTCCATGCACATCGCACAAAGGTCCGCCGGAATTGCCGGGCGCGACGCGAATATCAGCGGTGAGCCAGTGCCCGTCCTGTGGCGCTGCGTGCAGGATCCCGACCGTCACTGCGTCGCCTCCCATGGGAAAACCGAGGGCAAGCACCGCCTCACCCGCTCGCAGGCTCGACACGTCGCACGACTCCAACGCGACGAGTCCGGAGGCGTTCACTTTCAGCAACGCCAGATCGCGACGCGGATCACGAGCAATCAACTGTGCCTCCAGACGACGTCCGTCCGCCAGTTCCGCACGTAATCGCTCGGCGCTCGCAACATGCGCATTGGTAACAATGAGCCCATCGGCACTCCAGATCACACCCGATCCGCTGCCCGGACCCACACCTCCGATGCGCACCACACTTGGGCGTAAACGCTGCGCGAGAGCCGAGACGTCCTGCCCCACACTGATGCTGACTAGCGGAATTCGATTCACCGTGGCCGCCATGCTTACCTCCCGCGCTCAGCGATGGTGAGCGTGACTTCGCTTGGTTTCCCGCCCCGTAGGACCGCGACCTTAAGCTGCTTCCCGACGCTTTCGGAGTCGAGCGCGGCTTGCAGTTCTCGCGGATCCGACACGGCTGTGCCGTTTACTGTCAGCAGAATGTCTCCGACGAGGAGGCCAGCTTTTTCGGCCGGACCGCCGGGCGAGACCATCAGCAGTAGAAGTCCGGATTCTTGTTTGACTGCCGCTGAGCGACGCAGAGACTCGCTAACCTCAACCGGTTGCACGCCGACGCCGATGTAACCCCGCGCAATGTGTCCCTTCTCGAGAAGTTGGGTCACGACACGGTCGACAGTGGTGTTGGGAATCGTCAACACGCTGCGATGCGGACCGGAGGTGTTGACTCCGATCACGCGGCCCTGGCTATCGATGAGAGTGCCGCCGGAGAATCCGCGATACGGAGACAGGTCGAGGCGCAATCCGACATCGATACGTCCGCCGCTCCATGTGCGAAAACCTTCGCCGATCGCGCTGACGATGCCATAGCTGGCAGTAACGCCGGATTTCGGTCGACGACCAATGGCCAGGACAACGTGACCAACCTTCAGGTCCTGCAATGGAGCGAGTTGTGTTTTGCCCACGCCAGATGCTGAGAACTTCAGGGCGGCGATGTCGGTTCCGGGGTCGCGTCCTGCGACTTTGGCACTCGTGCTCTCCCCTGAAGGTAGAACCAGCGTGACCTCGTCCCGACCTCGCAGCGTGTGTGCAGCCGTGACCGCTACGCCCTCACGCCAGATGGTGCCGCTTACGCCGGTTTGCCCGCCCTCGACGATGGCGACGACGTTCTGTCCGGCGCGGGCCACTGCATCTGCCAGGCTGTTCGAGAAAT
>CAZBCQ010000131.1:9409-12047 GCA_964490255.1 uncultured Terriglobales bacterium
GCGACGACGTTCTGTCCGGCGCGGGCCACTGCATCTGCCAGGCTGTTCGAGAAATCTATTAATGTGCTGCTCAAGAAAACCTCCTGCCCTTTGTTTGGCAGGATCAGTTTCGGACGGAATCAGGCGGCACACATCCGCCGAGTGACTAGGTAGAAGGCTAGGCGAACGGGCAGGCGATCCCACCCGCGACCCAACCCAAAGGCTTTGGAGGGGCACCCACAGCCGCTGGAAATCTCTGCAACTCCAACCATAACAAGCTCATCTATAAGGTTGACAGTAATTGACTCAAGTTCTACGATGTTCCTGTTATAAAGGCAGCTTAGGACGAAATTTCCAAAATTTTCAACAACTTAGCTGGGGCTGAGTTTGTAGGAGGCAATCCCCAATGGCAAAGATTATCGGTATCGACCTCGGTACCACGAACTCCGTAGTCGCTGTTATGGAAGGCGGCGAGCCGAAGGTGATCGCCAACGAAGAGGGCGGTCGCACGACCCCTTCGGTCGTTGCGTTCACGCAAAACGGCGAGCGGTTGGTCGGGCAGGTGGCGAAGCGCCAGGCGATCACCAATCCACAGAACACAATTTATTCCATTAAGCGGTTTATGGGCCGCCGCTTCGATGAAGTGAACGAAGAAATGAAGATGGTGCCCTACAAGGTCGTGAAGTCCGGCGACCACGTCGCCATTGTGGCGCAAGGGAAGGAATACACCCCGCCGCAAATCTCCGCGATGATCCTTCAGAAACTGAAGAAGGCCGCGGAAGACTACCTGGGCGAGAGCGTGACGGAAGCCGTGATCACGGTTCCGGCATATTTCAATGACGCTCAGCGGCAGGCTACCAAGGACGCCGGCCAGATCGCCGGCCTCACGGTGAAGCGCATCATCAACGAGCCCACGGCTGCAGCGCTTGCATACGGTCTCGACAAGAAGAAGGACGAGACGATTGCCGTGTACGACTTCGGCGGCGGCACCTTCGATATTTCGGTGCTGGAAGTCGGCGAAGGCGTCATCGAGGTGAAGTCCACCAACGGTGACACGCACCTGGGCGGCGACAACATCGACCAGCGCATTGTCGACTGGTTGATTGACGAGTTTAAGAAGGACGAAGGTCTCGACCTGCGCGCCAAGGGCAACGAGATGGCCTTGCAGCGTCTGCGTGATGCAGCCGAGCGCGCGAAGATAGAGCTGTCCACGACGATGGAGACTGAAATCAATCTGCCGTTCATCACGGCCGATGCGAATGGTCCGAAGCACCTGGTGAAGCGCCTGACTCGCTCGAAGCTGGAAGAGATGGTGCGCGACATCATCGATCGCTCGATCCAGCCTTGCAAACAGGCAATGCAGGATGCGGGCGTGACGCCGGACAAGATCGACGAAGTCGTGCTGGTCGGCGGACAGACGCGCATGCCGGCGATTCAGAAGCTGGTGCAGACCCTGTTCGGAAAAGAGCCACACAAGGGCGTCAATCCGGACGAAGTGGTTGCCGTGGGCGCCGCGCTTCAGGGTGGCGTGCTCGGCGGCGAGGTGAAAGACCTCCTGCTGCTCGACGTGACTCCGCTGACGCTGGCAATCGAAACGCTGGGTGGCGTGGCAACGCCGATGATCCCGCGTAACACGACGATTCCAACTCGCAAGACGGAAACGTTCTCGACGGCGGCCGACAGCCAGACTTCGGTGGAAGTGCATGTGCTGCAAGGCGAGCGTCCGATGGCGGGGCAGAACCGCACACTGGGCAAATTCCACCTGACTGGGATTCCACCGGCTCCGCGTGGCGTGCCGCAGATCGAGGTGACGTTCGACATCGACGCGAACGGCATTCTCAACGTGACGGCAAAGGACAACGCCACGGGCAAGGATCAGAAGATCACGATCACGTCGTCCTCCGGTCTGAGCAAGGAAGAAGTGGATCGCATGGCGAAGGAAGCCGATGCGCACTCCGCGGAAGACAAGCAGAAGAAGGAAGAGATCGAAGCGCGCAATCAGCTCGATGGAATGGTCTACTCGATCGAGAAGATGTTCCGCGAGCACGGCGACAAGATCTCCGGCAGCGAACGCCAGGACGTGGAGAACGCGCTGGCGGACGCAAAGAAAGCGCTCGAAGGTGGAGACAAGGATGCAATGAACTCCGCGCGCGAGAAGCTCACTGCCGCGTCGCACAAATTGGCCGAGCAAATGTACAAGGCCACTGCGGCGCAGGGCGCAGGCCCAGGACAGCCCGGTCCACAAGCCGGACCTGGTCCGCAACCGGGCGCCGATGGCGGAGCGCAACAGCAGCCGAAGCAGGAAGGTGTAATCGACGCTGAGTACGTCGACGTCGAAGATAAGAAGTAAGGGTGACTGATCCCAGGTTAGCGCCCAACAGACCGGCGCGAACCTGGGCCACCAGATACTCTACAGAGTTTGCCACGGACGCACGGAACAACGCGGGCCAACCAGTCCGTAGTTTCTGGCTTCCGTGGCTTCTTAGTATTCAGGCACAACTAGATTTGTGCCGATGGGTCCATACATAGGAGAGGGTTTTCTCCAGGAGAAGAAAGTGCAATTAGAAGTAAACGGCCAGACTTATTTTGTGAATTTTGAGTCCGATGAAGGACAGTGGCATGTGATCGCTCCGTCGGTCACGGGAGTGCTTGAGATTCC
>CAZBCQ010000132.1:0-2947 GCA_964490255.1 uncultured Terriglobales bacterium
TTTTCCCGACAGGAGGGTGCTGCCCCTGTCACTAGCTCGTCACGGCGTGCTGCTCTTAGTAGGCTTGCGGCATCGCCCCCAGATCACGCGATGCTGACCCCGGCGGATTACCGACCGATGAGAATAGCTGCACGAGCAGGTCCGTCGCCCCGAACGGCTTCTCCAGCAGACGGATTTTCAGATTCGCTGCTTGCCGTCTCGTCTCGTGATTGGCAAAACCTGTGATCAGAATAATCGATAGGCTTGGCTGGTCATTCAAACATGACGCGAGAAACTGAAAGGGCCCTCGTTCCGCGCTCACTGAGAGGTCGTAGATGAGGACACCAAATTGACCTGTCTTGAGCATGGCAGTAGCTTCGTTTGAAAGCGAAGTTGCCGAAACCGCGAACCCCGCAGCGCGAAGTATGTCTTTTAGCACCGTTGAGACCGCATCATCATCGTCGACCACGAGAACCGAAGGTAGTTTCACGAGACCCCCCGAACGGTTTTGTTTGTCAGAAGTACGATGCTGAGAACTAGAGGATTAAGCTCAGTCCCGCCGCGCACTCCGGTCCATGTACATCGGTAATGGCCTCATCTCGCCTGTTGTGCGCGGAACTCCATAACCCGCAGTTTCGAACCACATATCGTGCCGAGACAGTTCATTGTTGTTACGTTTTGTCACCTCTATTGCCGATTTCCACAGCGCTAAGGCAATTTCGGTGACAACTCGCGGCCCCTCTCCGACTACTAATATCCGCACCGGAGCAATGAGGTCTCTAAATGAAACCGAGTCCCGCCATTAAAACTGTAAGACAGGAAAACAGAAGTTCTCCTTGTTCAGATCAGACCGGCTCCATTCGCAAGGTGTTTTGCAGCTCAAAGGTCGAAGTCGCGTTTCAGACGTTATTGAAGCAAGGGCATAACGTCCAAGCGGTGGTTCGAATCGACGGCGTTTGGTTTGACGTAGACGGAAGCTTACTGGTCTCGTGGGACCACATGTCCGAGTTTGCTGATGGGCTTCACACGTTTGACGAGTTGAGAGACCTACACAATGCGAATTCACGAAGGCAGATACGCTTATGAATTGAAGAGAGTCCGCAACCAACAAACGCAACTGTGGGTTGGCTGGGAATTCAAGGTGTTCCAGGTCAAACCGGACGAGAAACTGCTCTTCATTGGGCAGAGGAAGGAGAAGGAGCGCGCGGAGCGAGAAGCGCAGCAAGTGATCGATCTGCTAAAAGTCAAGCTCGCAGCCTAGCTGCTAACCGTCGACAACGAGCAGGGCCGGTGCGAACCTCCCGCCTCACCGGACGTGCTGGCCCTTTTAAGCAATCACCACTCCTTCCTGCCGGACCATCATCCCGGCCTAAGATGGCCGTCTTGAAGATGGCCACCTCTGGAGCAATTGGCTGAGTGTGCTGGATTAATCAATGACAGGCGGGCTATTATCGGCCGCCACTACGCGGCTCTCGGAACAAACAAAAACAAACGCGGGGCGAGGGCGCCCGCATGGATGCTTCGTGGTGAGATAGGGTTCCCTCGCTAACGCTCGGGATGACAGTTCCTCGCTTCGCTCGGAGTTAGAAGACTCCGGCAACTACTGTTTGTCGCCGGGCTTGAAAAAGGTCCAAGGACCGGCTTTCATGTCGGTGAGGACTGGTTTCTGCCAGTCGAATTCGGGATGCTTATTCAGGAACTCGCTGGCGATAAAATCTTCGCCGCAGGGATGGCCACGGCGCGCGTAGAAGCTCATGGAAGCCGCAAGAGTGCTATCGGTGGCTTTACCTTGAACGGCACCGTTGGGAGAGTAGGGCGGCCGCTCCCAAACCGGGGCGCCTCGTGGAGAATTCTCTACGTGGCCGCATAGCGTACGCTCGTTGGGGTCTTCTTTCTTTTCATATGTGTCGAAGTGATCGCCGAGAAACTGTTCGGCGAGTTTCACGTCGATGCGTCCTTTGTATTCGGCCATCAATTGCTCCCAGCGGACTCGACGGGCGTTCGGGGAACTGGAGAGATCGGCGGAGTCGAAATCAGTCTCGTCTTTCAATAGCTGCGGATCACGGGCCCAGTTAGAGCCGACGAAATATCCATCTTTCGTGCGCCAAACTTTTGAGTGTTTCAGACCCAATTCGAACTGGGCGATTTCACCGGTCTTGCGGTCCGCCAGCAGCCAGTCATTGGCATAGCCGCCATTGTTGCCGTCAAGCATGATCTGCACGTACTCGTCGATCGAGGTTGCATACTGCATTGCCCGACGCGCGCGAACAAACTCGGGCTTGCCAGCGGGGTCGAAGCCCTTGAAGCCACTGATGGTGGTTTCGGTGATCATGAGGCCCGAGTCGTTCACGCCGAAGTCATCGTCGCTGACGATGACGCCGGGGAATCCGTCCATGATGAAGTGATGGCCGTGGGCAGGAACGATGTCGAAGATAATGCGCCAGCGAGCGCCAGGGATGAAGCCGGTCCAGTTGTTGTGCGCGATGACGATCTGGTGGTCCTTGGTGTAGCTACCGGTGGCGACAAAGGCGCTGCAATTGCCCGGGCTGACGAGGCGAGGAGCGCCGGCTCGAGCCTGCTTTTTGTCCAGGAGGGGAACGTAGTAATCGGGGACTTCTTCGAAGGCGTTGAGAGCGACAACATCGTAGACGTCGAGCTTCACGCCGTGAGCGTTGAGTCCGTCGGTAATGCCCTGGAGCTCCTGCTGATACTCGGAATCGATATGGGGCCAGAGGATTTCACGGGCAGTCTGACGGAAGAAGGCCCAGTCACGCTTGGTGCGATGCGTGTCTTCATACTTTACGGCGTTGAACGCGTCCGCGATCTCGGGCGCGAGGAGATAACCGTGCTGATAGCCGACCTCGGAAGGAGTGCCCTCGAGGTGGAGGTAGATCCATTGATCGCGCTCGAAGCGGTAGGACTTCTTAAGCGTGTCGGATTGGGGAGCGGCGAAGGCGAGAGAGGAGAG
>CAZBCQ010000132.1:3047-9585 GCA_964490255.1 uncultured Terriglobales bacterium
GATCCCTCGCGGACTGCGTCCGCTCGTGATGACAAAAAGCAAACGCATCCTGTGTAATGTTCCACATAAAATGGCGCGCCTGTCTTACACAAATCGTGGTGGAAGTGTAATGAGTTACGGCGATTCGCACAATTCCGAATTGCGAGAGGTCGCGGATTGCTACTTGCCGGGTGTAAGTGTGAGTTCGTGGGACTTGGCGTGGTCGACCGCGGCGTCCGAGAAGGGAAGACGGACGGTGGTGCCGTGGTACCAGTTGTCCCACTGGTTTTTGAAGTAGGGGCTGAGCAAGTTCCCAGCCTGACCATTCACGATGTTCAGTGTGCTGTTGTCGAGATCGGAGAAATCGACTGTGAGGCGTTCGGATGGCCCGAGATTGCCGCTCGCCTGTTTGACAGTAGTGCCGTCGCCTGGCAATGGCTGGATGCCTGTACCCGCCCAGCGTCGGACGAAGGGAATGCGGGAAAACAGAGGATGCTCGACGTCGACGGTATGAACCTTTCCCCAGGTCCAAGTGGAGAGATCGGCGGGTGCTTCTTTGGCGCTTACCGCGGCATCGAGCGCCGCGGTCAGGAGTTCGTCGTAATTGGTGAAATTCGATGGAAGCCAATTCTTCGGCTGATGAGTGAGAGTGCTTTCGATCCACGCGGACGAGACGAACCAGTGGTATTCACGCCATCCGTCGCGCACGGTGGGATCATCGGAGGCGGCGCCCAGCTTTGGTTCCAGCAGAAGGCGCTGGAGTTGCTGACGAGCGCGGGCAACGATGGTCGCGGCCGGTGAATTCACGGCGAGAACACCGTCCCAGTTGCGGAGAATGTCGGCGGCCTGATGGTCACGAGGAGAGGCAGACTGGCTGTGGTCGACGGCGTAGGCGAAACGCTGTGCAAGGAAACGATCGTAGTCGGAATAGACGTCGGTTTGGAGAGCCAGCATGTCGGCCGGGGTGAACTTCTTATTGACCTCGAGATAGCGATAAATCCGCTGCGTACGGATGGAAGAGTCCCACTCGAAGCTGATCGGGTACGTATAACCGTCGGGAGTGATGCGACCATTCGCGGTGGCTAGAATGCCGGAGGGTGGATCGTAAGCGTTGGGAAGCTGATCGAAGGGAATGTAGCCGGTCCATTCATGAGCGTCCTCGTTGCCGGGCACGGGAGCGACGGCGTCGGAGTTCGTGCGGATCGGAATCTTGCCGTTGGCGAAGTAACCGATGTGGCCGTCGACGTCACCGTAGACGACATTTTGCGAAGGCGCTCCGTAACGGGAGAACGCAGTGCGGAATTGCTGCCAATTCTGGGCCGAGTTGATGTCGAAGAACGGGATTTGAACGAGGCCAGGATCGTAGATATTCCACTTGAGCGCGAGTTTTCGCGTTTCGCCGGGGAAGAGCGAAGAGATGATAGGACCGTGGCGCGTGAGGATAACGTCTACGTGCACGTCATCGGCGCCTTTGACGTGAATGGTCTCCTGCCGGTGCGTGGCTTTTGTCCAGCCGTTGGGCGCCTGGTATTCCTCGTCTTCATTAAAGTTCTCGACGTAAAGGTCGGTGACGGCGGGGCCGACGTTGGTGAAGCCCCAGGCGATGCGCTGGTTATGGCCGACGATCACGAATGGAAGTCCGGGGAGAGAGACACCGGCGACGTTGAAGCCGGGCGCTTCGAGGTGCGCTTCGTACCAGATGTTGGGGATCTGGTTTTCGAGGTGCATGTCGTTGGAGAGGAGCGGCTTGCCAGAGGCGGTGTGGGCGCCGGAGATGACCCAGTCGTTAGACCCGGCGCGGCCGTCGGGGGGCGCGATTTGTGCTGAGGTAGGGTTCCCTCGCTGCGCTCGGGATGACAGATCCTCGCTACGCTCGGAATGCGCAGCCGAGGTCGGCTGCGCCACGTGAGCGCCTGCACCACCAAAATTCAAGTCGGCGAGGCCGGCGCCGTCGGGTTGCGTGTCCACTGTAGGGGGATGGTCACGCCAAGTGACGTTGGGGAAGAGTTCGGCGGCGAATTCAGGTCCAACTTTGTTGGCGACCTTCTCGCGGGCGAGCATCTCAGAGACCCAGTAGTAGTTGAGCATCTGGGCCATGTTGACCCCGACGAGAAGTGAGTCAGTGACGGTCCAGGGTCTGGGTCGATAGCGAAGAATGCGAAATTCCAGAGGCAGAGTTTTGCTCTGCTGCTGTTGCGCGATGTAGGCGTTCACGCCACGGGCATAGTCTTCCAAGTAATGCTTATCGGTTTCGCTGACATATTGGACAGAATTCTCGGCGAGATGACGGAATCCGAGAATGCGCTGTTGACGATCGTGGCCGAGGGCGACCGAGCCAAAGACTTCGCTCAGTTCGCCTGCCGCGTATCGCCGGGAGAGGTCCATCTGCCAGAGGCGGTCCTGAGCCGTTACATACCCCTGGGCGAAAAAGAGATCGTCGAGACTATGAGCGCGAATGTGCGGGACGCCTTGCTGATCGCGAATGACCTGAACGGGAGTGCTGAGTCCGGGGACGGACACGCTGCCATCGAGTTGCGGGAGAGCAGCACGAGCAGCTCCATAGAACCACATGCCTGCGCCGAGCGCTGCCAGCAACACAACCGCGACCACAAGGAGCACGAGACGGATGAGTGGAGACAGGGTACGTCGAGGATATGAGGTCGTTATCGTGGTGGCCATGGAAGGCCCAATTGTATTTGGGACAGGAGAAGCCGACAATCAGACCTTTACCGGATATTCCCCCTTCTGGACAGGGCTAAACGGCCATCGCGGGTGCGCGCAGTGGTATCCTGAGCAAATCAATAGGGAAGAGCGCCGTTGGGGTTGTCGTCTACACTGCCGTCGGTTTCAGATAATGGGAATGTTGCCGAAGCGAATTGACGATCATGCGAACGTCTCGCGGGAAATGATGCGTGAGGCGACGGACATTCTTCATCGTCACCTGCGAAAAGTTGGACTGAAGCACACGGAACAGCGCGACACGATCCTTCATACATTCCTCGAAACGCATGACCATCTGTCGACGGATGAGCTGTTCCGGTTGGTACGGAAGAAAGATCCGAAGATCGGCTTCACGACGGTTTATCGCACCCTGAAGCTGCTGGCGGAATGTGGACTGGCAAGCGAGGTCGCATTTCACGATGGCATCGCAAGATATGAGCATCAGTACAACCGACGCAGCCACCATCACATGGTATGCACCGAGTGCGGCGGGTCCGTGGAATTCTTCTCGCCAGAACTGGAGCAATTGGAAAAAGCCATTGGGAAGAAACACCGATATCTGACGGCCAGGCATACGTTTCAGATCTACGGCGTGTGTGAAGAGTGCCAGAAGAAGCAGAATGGAAAAAGGCCGGTGTAGTCATCCCTATAGGTAATTAAAAACCCGTTTCACAACCACACAGCCACTTCCTTCCAATCAATTTGACTAAGAATCGCCGTGAGGACCGTGCCAATACAACAACCGCGTCTCGGTGCCTTGACAAGGTGCCATCCTACTCGCCATTCTAGTTAGCTTTGTCCCGGCCACGAGCGGGTCCTGAGTGGCGGTGGGAAGGAAATCGGTGAAGGTTCGAGTCCTGTATCACGACAAATGCTTTGATGGGGCGTGCTCCGCGGCATTGTTTTCACGCTTTTACCAGGAGCGGATTCACCGTGACGTGGAGCTTGCGTACACGGGCCTGGTGCATCGGGCGGGCGCATTGTTCAACGAAGAGCAGTTCGATGGCGACGAAAACGCCGTGGTGGATTTCAAATACTGTTCGTCACCGAAGGTGACGTGGTGGTTCGACCACCATCTGAGCGCATTTCTTACGCCGGAAGATAAGGCTCATTACGAGCAGCAGCAGAGCAATACGAAGTTCTACGATGCAGATTTCCGGTCCTGCACGAAGTTCATCGCGCACGTCGCCGAACGCCGGTTTGGGTTTAATGCCGAGCCCGTAAAAGAAGTGGTGGAGTGGGCGGACATCATCGACGGAGCACTGTATTCGGACGCGAAGACCGCGGTTGAGATGCGCGAACCGGCGATGAAGTTGACGATGGCGATCGAGGCGACACAGGATCAGGAATTCATTCCGAAGCTAATTCCGTATCTGGCGCATATGCCACTGGAGGAGATCCTGCAGTTGCCATTCGTAGCGGAGTTGATTCCGCCGCTGCTGGAGAGGCATTGGAAATCAATCGATATATTGAGGGAACGGTCGACCGAAGAACGCGGCACGATTTATTTCGATGTGACCGATTATGATCTGGAAGGCTACAACAAGTTTATCCCGTATTATCTGCACCCGAACGCCATCTATAGCGTGGGGCTGAGCCGGAGCAGTTTCCGGACGAAGGTCTCGGTAGGCTCGAATCCATGGGCGCCGACGGATCAATTTGTAAATCTGGCGACCATCTGCGAGCGCTATGGAGGGGGCGGACACGCGCGCGTAGGCGCGATTTCTTTTCCACCGAACCGATTCGACGAGGCGCGAGAAGCGGCGCAGGAGATTGTTAGAGAACTTAGAGATAGCGTCTCGCTTCCGCCAGAGTGAGCCGATTCGGGATTTCGTCACACCTGGACCTGCACCACATCACAAAGGTTTGTTATGGATTTTGGATAGAGTGGGCTTGTCCCTTGCAAGCGACCTGCAATCCTGGGTGGAAGGGACAAGTTCGACGGCTGCAGGTGGGCAGCGCACTTGTTGGATGAAACAGGAAAAGGCCGCGATTCGGGGAGCGATAGCAGCAAGACGCTGGCAGAAACCGTTCTACAGACGATCAACTCAATCGTGCTGGTTGCCAACGGGAAGGGTGAGATTCTATACGCCAGTCCATCGGTGAAAACAATTCTCGGATATGAACCCGAGGAACTCTTGGGATTGCAGTACTGGAAAACGCCTTCAGCAGATCCTGAACTCCGCAAAAAACACTTTCACAGCATCACAGCAGCGGCGAGAGGTGAAGAACCCGTAGCCAATGTGCCTTATGCCGTGAAGATGCTGACGCGGGAAGGCGAAGAACGATGGATTTTGTGGCGCGATGCACGGGCGGCGGGCGATCTGGTCGTAGGGGCCGGTCAGGATATCACCGAGCTACGCAGGACACAGGAAGAACTGAAGCGGCGCGAGCAAGAGATCGGCGCGGTATTTGAGCGGGCTAACGACGGAATGCTGGTGGTGGATCACGATTTTCGCTACGTGGATGCAAACCGGGCGGCCTGTGAGCTTTTCGGTCTAAGCAAGGCAGAGATTCTGGGCAGAGAGGTGGGATCTATCGCCTCAAGCAAAATCGGGATACAAGATCTGCGCCGGCAGATGGAACTCACGGGGGAAGCCCAGGAGGAGGCCGATTATCAGCACGGGGACGGCCCTAAGAGGAGGCTGGAGTGCCGGATGACTGCGAATATCCGGCCGGGATTTCATCTCGTCATTGTGCGTGACATCACGGTCCGGAAGCTGCTGGAGCAGCGGTTGGCGGAATCGCAACGATTGGAAGCTGTGGGAAGGCTGGCGGGCGGCGTTGCACACGAATTCAACAACATGCTCACGGCGATTACCGGCTATGCCGAACTGATCGTGAAGAAGTCCATGCCAGATGAAACTACCCGCAAGTACGCGCAGGGGATTTTGACTGCTGCAAACAGGGCCACTCAGACGACTCACCAGTTACTGGCATTTTCGCGCAGACAGGTGGTTCAACCCAAATTGCTGGCGGTAAATGAAGTGATCCGGAACACGGTCGAACTGCTGCAGCGGATGATCGGCGAGGAGATTCAGGTAACCCTGCGTTTGAACGAGGACTGCGGACCGGTACGCCTGGATCCGAATCAACTCAGCCAGGTTTTGATCAACCTGGGACTGAATGCGCGGGATTCGATGAAGCGCGGCGGTAAGCTCATCATTGAAACGAGTCCGGCACAACTGGATCACGCCTATTTGACGAAACACGTCCAAGTAAAACCGGGAACGTACGTGCTGATATCGGTGAGCGATACGGGGATTGGCATAGAGCCTGACCTGCAGGCGCACATTTTTGAGCCTTTCTTTACGACCAAGGAGCAAGGAGAAGGCACAGGTCTGGGACTCGCAACCGTGTACGGCATTGTGCGGCAGAACGATGGGCACATATGGGTCTACAGCGAACCAGGCGCGGGAACGACATTCAAAGTCTATCTGCCCACATCGAGAGAAGGCGAGGATAGTTCAACGGAACAGGCGTTGGAGGCTCCGAACCCGGCCACGATACTGGTAATTGAAGATGATGTGGCCACCCAGCAGGTGATTGCAAATTCCCTGCGCGAGCAAGGTTATACGGTTTTGCAGGCTGCGGATGGCGGCGAAGCTCTGGCCGTGTGCGAAAGTTTTGAAGGAAACGTGAATCTGGTTATTACGGATTTGGGAGCGCCTGCGATGAGTGGCGAGGATTTGCGTGCCTACTTCACATTGAAGTATCCGAAAGCCAAATTGCTGCACATGTCTGGATATTCGGAGCAGAAGCTGAAAGCCACGAACGAACTTCCGCCGGACGTGCCATTCCTGCAAAAACCCTTTGCTATCTCGGAGCTGATCCAGAA
>CAZBCQ010000132.1:9685-11959 GCA_964490255.1 uncultured Terriglobales bacterium
GGCGAGGCCGTCGGGATAGCCCTTGCCGTCCCAGCGTTCGTGATGATGACGGATGATGGGCGCGCACTCCTGCAACATAGCGGACCGCCCTACGATCTGCTCTCCGGTGGTTGAGTGCTGCTGCAAGAGCAGTCTCTCCGAAGCATTAAGCGTTCCCGGTTTCAGAAGAATTTGATCCGGCACAGCAACCTTTCCGATGTCGTGCAGCAGTGCGGCTGTGGAGAGCGTCGGCAGTTGATCGGCTGGGCAGTTAATCTCCGCGGCCAGATAGGTGGCGTAAGTTCGGACACGGAACGAGTGTGCGCAGGTTTCATGTTCGCGGTGATCGAGAATCACAACCATGCATTCGATGATTTCGCGGTAACTATCGCGTAGCTGGCTTCTCGTGTCCTCGAGTTGAAGCAGGCGATGACGAAGCCCGCTACGTAGTTGATTGCGGTGGATGCGTTCCCGGCGCATCCGAAATACGCGGGAGTAGGCCTTATTAACAGCGGTTTGAAGAGACTCGAGCGAAAACGGCTTCAAGAGAATATCGGCGGCGTGAAGACGGCAGGCAGCGACGATATCGTTCACCTGCGGCCTGCCGGTCATCAAAATGAAACCAAGGTCGAGCTGGGTACGCGAAGCGTATTGAAGCACATCGAGGCCGCCGCCTCCGGGCATGTAAAGGTCACAGAGCACCACATCGAAACGACCTGAGTTCAGACTTGAGATTGCCTGAGCCGTGTTCACCGCAATGGCGACCTTTGCGGCGACGGAAGGCAGCGCTTCCGCTACCGCGTCGCAAACCGTGGGTTCGTCATCAACGACGAGAATATTGGGCCGCGGGACTGATGCAAGTGAGGACATGCGTATATGTCTAAGGTCGTCCAAATAGGCGTGGATTTTTAGCGGGAGATTGCTTTGGGCGAAGTTCGATTTCCGATTCTGGAACGCTAATCCGATGCGGGATTGGTCTTTCTAAGCGAGTCCTAATTTCTGCTGAAAGAAGTTGCAGGACGCTTATGTTAGCTCCGGGCTCGGTTATGAGAATTCTGATTGCAGAAGACGATATGCCTTTGGCGGGCTTCCTGCGCAAGGGCTTTGAGGCGGAGAGTTACGCCGTTGATGTGGCGAGGGATGGGGAAGAGGCACAAGAACTCGCCGGGGCTTATCCCTACGACGCGCTAATCATGGATTGGAACCTGCCCAAGCGGGATGGAGTTTCGGCGTTGCGAGGGATCAGGGAAAACAAATCGGGAGTGCCGGTGCTCATGCTGACAGCCCGGAACCGGATTGAGGATCGGGTGCAGGCGCTGGACTGCGGAGCTGACGACTACCTGATGAAACCGTTCTCATTTGCAGAATTGTCGGCGCGGGTTCGCGCATTGATGAGGCGCGGGCGTACGCCGCTGGAGACGCGGCTGCAGGTAGATGATTTAGTGCTGGACCGCTTGGAGCATCGGGTGGAGCGGAATGGGAAGCAAATTGAGCTGACGTCGAAGGAATTCAGTTTGCTGGAGTACCTGATGCGCAACGCAGGCCGGCGAATTACGCGGGCGATGATTATCGAACACGTGTGGAGCATTACATTCGACACGAGCACCAATGTGGTGGACGTGTACATCAACTACCTGCGCAAGAAGGTGGACGAGGCAGCAGAACGGAAGCTGATCCACACGGTACGGGGAATCGGTTACGAGCTGAGCGCGAGGACGGAGGCGGTATGTTGAGCCAGGAGACTCGGCGAGAGTATCTGTCAGAGGCTTTCCACTCGTTGAGTCAGCCATTGACTGCACTGCAATGCGGGCTGGAACTGGCGGTAGCGGTACCACGAAGTCAGCAGGAATACGAGCGCCGAGTCGGAGATGCATTGCAAACTGCAACCAGCCTGAGGGAGATGGTTGCGGCTATGCGCGAATTGGTGGAGGCAGAAGATCCGGGAGAAGATGCGGAAGAGATTGATTTGGGCGAGCTGTTCTCTTCATTGCAGGGTTCAGTGGCCAACATCGCAGAGATGAATGACTCGGGTTGCGAATTGCAGGCGCCTCACGGGATGAGAATCCAGGCCAGTCATGAGAAATTCTCGAAGTGTGTGTTATTTCTTGCCGAACAAGCCGTGGCACCCCAAGGTTGTTTGCACGTGAAAGTGAAGCGCTCGGATCGCAACCTTGAGATCGGACTGGAAACTGATGGCAAGAGACTGAATAAGGACAATGATGGGCGAAGCTGGCGCGATCGGGTGATCGAAATGCGCATGAGCGCCGCAGACAACTACGTCGCCACGCTGGGCGG
>CAZBCQ010000133.1:0-11927 GCA_964490255.1 uncultured Terriglobales bacterium
CGAGACTCTTAGCGTTCCCGAAATGACATATGCCCTCTAAACGAACACTCAAAAGTAAGTCTCCATTGGACACGGCCGAGTCCCGCAAAATTCTGGCATCCATCAAACGCGGTTTGCGGCGCGTGAAGCGCGACGTGCAGGCGCTTCAACCTGCGGCAAACCCGGAACCCGAGCAGCCCATCACCTGGGACGCTGAACAATATCTTGCTCAAGCCAATTCGATTTCCATTTCGAGTGTGGGAAAGGCATAACACCATGAGAGGAACGTTGACGCGCTTCAATCAGGAAAGCGGAATCGGAAGAATCATCACCGAACAGGGAGTAAATCTACAGGTCCACAAAAGCTCCATCGACCCGTGTCGCGCACCGCTCTGTCAGGGACAAACCGTGGAATTTCGCATCTACTACGGTCCAAATGGTCCAATTGCCGAAAACGTTCATCGGCTGCGGTCATGGTTCCATATCTGAGATTTTCCTTTCTTACTTACATATTCGGAGGTTCATGATGAAGCCCCGCACCATCTTGCTGATCGACCACAATCAGTCCACACGTCGTCAGCGCGTGGTCATGCTGCTTACGCACGGGTACCTGGTGCGCGCCGAAGAGACGATCAAGAACCTGAAGCTGCCCTTTGCCGTGCCTGCCCCAGACCTCGTTCTCTTGCGCGGGGATGAAGCTCATGACCGTCCGGAGAGCGCCTACATGGCGATCCGAAGGGCTAAGCCCAACCAGAAGATCGGATTTCTTTTGGACGACGGCCATTATCTCTGCCAGGTATTCCTGGATGGGAGCTTGACCAGGCAGCGCGAAGAACTCGCCGGGGATTTGATTGAGGCGGTGAAAGCGATGTTTGAAACCGACTCTGTTGCACAACACGCAGCTTGTGGGAGTTGACGCAATGCCTTTGTTTTCCTTCCGAATGAGAGATGGTAATTCCGTGATCATCTACGCGCGTGACCAACACGCCGCGGAAGAGATTTTGACCACAATGGGAATTCAGAGTACCGCGGCGAGCGTCCGCGAACTCACACGATTTGTCGCGAACTTTGCCCTTACCGACGCGGGCGATCTGCATACGGCACTGCTCGATCCCGGAACTCTCAATGAGGTCTCGCAAGATTATCCTTTGCTCCAATCCGCGCGCGCTCATTCCTATGCTGATTTCGGGAGCCCCGGCACAGCAGAGCCATCGGAACCTGTTCTCTTCGATGACTTGATACGTCAAGACGAACATAACTGGGATCGACGCGATAACGATCTCATCGCTTACGTGGTGCAGAAAGAACGGGAACGGCTCTCGAATTGAATTGCCTGATCTCCGCGGAACGGCAACCTTGCACGAGCGACATTAGCTCGCAATTGCTTTGACAAAGCAGCAAGGGAGGTATAGTGTTCAAGCTGAGTGAGCCTTCTTCCTCCCTCGTTCAGATTTCCTGAACTAAGTCAGCCCATCTGAAGCTCTTCCTCCTTAGCTAACTGTCTTTCGATCGGCAGAATCGAGCTCACTAATGTTCGCAAACTTCGTGAAGCGGACCGCGATTGCGGCTCTGCTGATTGCGGTTTTTGTCTCCACATCGTCACGATTCGGACTGCTGCTTTGCGGAATCGTATCTCTCGGAGCCTGGATCGCCTGCGGCGAAGCATTCCGATCCAGAGAGTATGGTTGGGCATCGTTGTTTCTGATCGTAGCGCTGAGCTTTAGCACGCTGTTTCTCGCTCCCTTGCCATATAGCTATGCTCTGGCCCTCAATTTCCTGTCCCTCGGGCTGTTCGTAAGTTCTGTCGTTCATTCAAGGGAACTCTTGACGTCGCAGGTTGTTGCGAAGATGTAACCGCAAAACTTACTAACACTAGAACACCAGGAGATCTGAACATGCTCAACGGAAAAGATTCACAAGCGAGCAATAGAATCGATCGCATCTTAGAGTGTGCTGTCTATTTGAACTGGAAAGACTTCGCTTCCGATTCATCGCCAATGGCAGTGCGAATGGAGTATCGAACTGGATCCACACGGTCGTTGAAATGCCTGAAGCTTTGGTCCTCCGTTTCGCGAGGCCACTGGAAGTTGGTCTGCGAATACTGGACGCAACCGAACCCAATACAGCGGCAGGGAGTTACGTTTAGCAGGAGTTACTCGTCGCCGGGATTCACTCGCATGCTCGACGCAATCATGCAACATCAGGAAGTGTTTTCTGCCGGCCATACCGAACTGCGCGATCGTGTGGTTCAGATTGCTTCGCCGGACGAAGCACAATGCGATGCCGCCAGGCGCGAGATGACTGAAGCTTTGCAGCGCATCACCTCGCGTAATTCTCCCGGGATTGTGAGCATACCGATGAGGTTCGCGGCGGATCATCCCGCTGCGTCGGCACCGGCTTCCAGCCGTCGCATCAATTAAGGGGAAAAACAATGAAACTCTATGTAGGCAATCTCGCCTCGACGATTACAGATACTCAACTGCAATCATTATTCGCTGAGCACGGACCGGTGAACAGTGCCAAAGTGATACGGGACCAGCACTCAGGTCAACCACGTGGCTTCGGATTTGTCGAAATGGCTGATGTCGAAGCAAAACAGGCAATGGAGTTGCTGAATGGAAAAGACATCGAAGGGCGGCCGCTTACCGTAAATGAAGCTCGGCCAACCCGGCAGCACTCCGGGGAAAGATCGCCCGGCGGATTTCAGAGGCGGAGCTAATAGGCTTGGCCGAATCGCTTCCAGCTTGAGGCTGGCGCCACCTTCAGAGGAAGCGAGAGACATAGTGTAGTGGAATCGAGCTCCGAATGAAGGCCACAACAATCGAACTACGCACTGTCGCGGAGAAAAGAAACTCCGCTCCCTGGCTGTTTCTAGTCTTCTTCGGCCTTCTGTTCTTTTGGCTTTATCAGAATAATGTCGGATTTGCATTGGGAGTGCTTGTAAGCGCCTCGATCGTCGTAGCGGCAGTCGAGAGTGCTTATGCCGGTATGTACTGGTGTACGGCAGGCTTTGCGGCTCTGGCGATGGTCTTCAATCCGTACACTCAATTCCTACGTCCACTAGACCCGGCAATTACAGCTTTGGCGATGGTCGCCCTGTCTCCAATGCTGCTGCTATTCGTATGCAGAAAATCTGGAGCTTACATAAACGCGCTAGCGGATGGTTCGAGGTGGTGGCTGCCGGTGGCCCGAACCGTGGTGGAGATTGTCGAATGATGGCTCTAACCAATCGAGCTAATCGCGCCTTTGCGTATAAACGACTTGCGAGCCAATGCATCGACGCCCAGCAACTAGTCAAAGCGCAGAAGATTTCTCGCGACGTAGCTGATGAAATTGCTCGTTTGGCTCGGCTATTACTCAGATCGATCGACTTTTATTGTTCGCAGCAGGCGCCGCGCATCAACTCTGCCGTTCGCTCTCGACGCGCAGAGGCTCAGAGCGAGCTTCGAAGGCTCCGCCACACAATTCGCGCAATCAGCGAACTATAAGACGCACATTCAACATGGTTGCCGACGCATAGCTGATAGTTGCGCAGAAGTCTGCCAGATAGGAAGATAAATTTCTGAGTGGTACCTCAGCTCTTGCGCTCGTCAGCAATCATTCGGCAAGCTCGAACAACTCACGCCGAAACGTCTGCACCGCCAATCTTTCGAGTGACCGTCTGAACAGCGGCGAGCCATTCTTCAGGAGTGTTGTGCGAAGCTGTTAAGTCTGCTCCGGGTAGCATTCTGGAACCAATCGAGGATCGCGATCACAGCAACCTTTGGCCAACGCTGCTTCAGCCAATGAACAATCGCTTCCCGCTCATCATGGCCGGTGTCCCAGCCAACTAAGAAGGCATCAAACGGCGCCTCCTGAGCTAGTAAGTGACATGCTTGCGCGTTACCGCAGACAGAGGTTACGCGAATCCATTTTGAATCAGCAGCATCTCACGAAGGCGCAAAAGCATGGGGTCGTAGCCGACGTGGAGAATTCGGAACTGTTGCGAAATGCTGCTCATGAGGGCGCTCTTTTTAGCCGCTGCGCTTCATCTTCCCGTTATGGGAACTTGCCTCGACAGTTTTGACTCGGCGCTTCAATGCATTGTAATTTTCAAGAGTTCTGCGGTACTCTGCGTGCGCTCGTTCCATCTCCTGCTTTGCGCGTGCCAGTTCGCTCCGAACGTCGCTTTCAAAATGAATCTCTGAAAGCTCTGGTCCAAATGCGGAATCACCGTTTGTAGGATTCGAGTATGTACCGTTTCGGCTCGGAGCATTCCTTAGCCATCGCTCAAGCTCATCTGCGAAGGCGACCACAGCACTGCGTTCCCTACCCGCAGGCCGGTGAACTGGAAGCCCTAACCTTTGCTCGTAACGTTGAGTCGTGCGGACGCCACGACCAAGGTAGCAAGCAATCTCCTTCCAAGAATTTAGGATATGTGGCGACGGGGGGGGGAGGGTCTCGCTGGAAATACGCAAGTCGGGGTGAGACGGTGCGACATAAAGATCCCGCTTCCGCGAACGGGGAAACACGACCGACGAAGCCTCCGGTGAAAAAATTACATCCAGAAGCTCGGCCCTGTCTGTCTGGTACCAGACTAAAGCAGACCGAGCCGGTCAAATTCCTTTCGTACGACGGCGTAGCATTCGCAGGCGGCGTTTTCCAGTTCGGCGCGGTTTTTGATGGTCACGTGGCCTCGCGAATAATCGATAAGACCTGCCTGGTGGAGCATTCCGGCGGCTAACGTGACCGTTGTTCGGGGAGTACCCAACATCTGCCCAAGAAATTCGTGAGTGAGCGGCATTCGGTTCGACTGTACGCGATCATGGCAGGTAAGCAGCCATCGTGCCAGCCGTTCGCCGATCGTGTGCAGCCGATTGCAGGCGGCATTCTGCGCACTCTGAAGCAGGGTTGCCAGTACGTATTTCTGCAAGTGGTTGCGCAGCTGGCCCGGGCGGTCGAATTGTTCCTTCGCAGACTGTGCATCAACGCGAAACCCTGAGCCTTCAATCTGAATGAAAGTCTGTCCAGGCATCTGGCTGCCCCCGAGCAGGATGGGAAGACCTACAACTCCCTCTCTCCCGATAACGCCGACCTCCACGGTGGTTCCAGATTCCATGGGTAAAACCACCGAAGCCAGCCCCTCTTCCACAAAATAGACGTGAGTTGCCTCTCCGTTCAAAAGTTGTTGTCTGAGTTTGAGAGTCACAGGTGACAGATGCGGACGAAGGCGCTCGATTTCTGCTTTCGGCAACGACGCCAACACTAGATTTTTGTAACGCTGAGGCGTGGTGCGTGGATTCACAAAGGTCCCTCGTGCATGGGTGGCAACAGCCGACACTGACGCATAAGGAGGGTCCTACCGTTATATTCAGGCGCCCGGCGCCAGTCTGTCTGAAACTCGACTAAAGCAGACCGAGCCGGTCAAATTCCTTGCGCGCAATTGCGTAGCATTCGCAGGCGACGTTCTCCAGTTCGGCGCGGTTTTTGATGGTCACGTGGCCTCGCGAATAGTCGATAAGACCTGCCTGGTGGAGCATTCCTGCAGCTGCCGTTACCGTCGTGCGCGGTACGCCCAGCATTTGACCGAGAAATTCGTGAGTGAGTGGCATTCGGTTCGACTGTACGCGATCGTGGCAGGTAAGTAGCCATCGTGCCAGCCGTTCGCTCATCGTGTGCAGCCGATTGCAGGCGGCATTTTGCGCAGTCTGCAGAAGATTGGCCGCTAGATATTTTTTTAGCTGATCGCGCAGCTGGCCCGGTCGCTCGAATTCTTCCTTCGCAAACTGTGCATCTATGCGAAACCCAGAGCCCTCAACCTGAATGAATGTCCTGCCTGGCATCTGGCTGCCGCCGAGCAGAATGGGAAGACCCACAACTCCGTCTCTTCCGACAACACCTACCTCGATCGTGGCTCCATCTTTCATGGTTAAAACAACCGAGGCGAGCCCTTCTTCCACAAAATAGACGTGCCGACTCGCGTGCCCGTCCAAGAGTTGTTGTCGGAGTTTGAAAGTCACTGGTGACAGGTGCGGACGAAGGCGCTCAATTTCTATATTCGGCAATGAAGCCAGAAATACATTCTTGTAACGCGGAGAGATGGGTGGGTTCACAATGCTCCTTTGCGCGGGCGTGGAAACGCCGCATCTGGATGCGCAAAGGAACCAACCTTAATTTCGAAGGCGGGAGGAGATGCGTATGGAGATGTCCCATCTAGTTTACTCTCAACGGCGAGAATGTGCCGTCGCAAACGTTGAGCCGACTAGTTGACCAGAAACACGACTACAAACCGTGGTGGCTCTCAGGTTTACCTGGTGCAGCTACGGAATGATTTCAGTTGGGTGATTTGTTCTGGAGCCACTTGGCAACCTCGGTGCTAAGAACGAAATGAAATTCAACGTCACATTCTTCTAGTAGGTGCCAAGCTCCGTGATTCGCGCGAAATTCGACATACCCTTGACGCACCCGGTATTCGTTGAAGTCTCCACCTGCGAAAGCCAGGTGGAGCGATGGAAGAGACTCAGATCGATAGAAAGGCATGTCGTCTCGCCCGTCTTCTCTGTGCGCAGAAAACCGTCGGCTCTCGTTTGTGGCGGAAGAATGCGTAGAAAGGGGAATCGCCGCTATGTCCGATGCCGGACATTAGCCTCGGGTAGCCTACTACTTTCAATTCTAAATTCCAAGGGTCGTTCCTTGAGTTGAGCAGCAAGCAGCTTTATCCAACCCGGGGTGCAGTGAATCTCCACTGGGATTCCCCACTAAAAGGCATCGCGTTGCCACCCTTCAACCGTTCCATTAACAGAATGTCCTCGGCGGCACGGAAATGAGAACAGCTCTCGGACAGGGAACCTCTTCCCAACCTGATAATTCATCCCAACCTGATCATTCATCGTCGTTCTGCGCACACAAGGCCTTCAAAGATCAAGATGGCAGAGCAATGATATCCGCAGCATCTCAGAACGAATGAATTTGCGTGCTTCTGTTTCCGAGATTCAACTGACAGGTGAGTGACACAGACGATGACGCATGTTGGCGGAATCACGTGAACGGCTGGCGTACTAAGTCGTTTCAGTGTGAGCTGCATAGCAATAGAATCCTACGGAGCAAGTGGACCACAACCGTTTGTCGCGGCCAGATCGCGCTGACGGAAGTGCCCTCCGTGCCGCGTGACCCAACAAGGAAGGGACGAGCGCCGCCGGAGGGCTTCTCATTTCTGCTGCCTGGGTGCGTTGCCCTACGTCTGGACCTGAGTGGCTATGGGCAATCAGCAGCTTTCGGCAAAAGCAACTTCAACATTCAGACACAGAACTATTTCCGGCTGAAGCGATTCCTGATCTGGGAGCATCTCAGCGCGACAGAACTCCAGGAGCGGCGTAGCATGGAGGCGACAAAAGCCTTATGCCATCACAGCAGAAATTCCAATACCGCATCCTGGTGGTCGATGATGAAGAAGACATACGATCCACTGTGGCTGCTTTGCTCGCTGCTCAAAACTACGAGGTCGTACTCGCCGCTGATGGTTTCGAGGCACTCGCCTTGATGCGCGGTGCTCTGCCCGACCTGATCATCTCCGACCTGAAGATGCCGAATATGTCGGGATTTGAACTGCTGGGAGTTGTTCGGAAGAGATTTCCTTCAGTCGCGGTGATTGCGATGAGCGCTGAATTCCGGCTGGCTTCGCTTCCACCAGAGCTGCTGGTTGACCGCTATCTTGAAAAACACCAGACTCCGCCGATTGAAATCATCGAAGTCGTTCGAGAACTTCTGGAGAGCTCTCCAATACGTTCTCAACCCGCGAAGGCTGAGCTGGCTGCCGTTTGGGTTCCTCGATCAGCAACAAAATACCTGGTGCTTACCTGTCCGGAGTGCCTGCGGTCGTTTTCGGTGCGCGAGAATAGCGAAGACGGACCTCGCCCGGATGAGAGTTGTCCGCATTGCGAAGCCAGGGTTCAGTATTGCATCGATGCCACTGTTGCCAATCAGCCGCCGTGTAAATCTCGAGTGGATGAAACGGGTCGAATCATCGAAAGTTGCAATTGAAAAAAGTAATCGGCGGCTTATCCGTAGCAAAAAAGCCCTTCCCATTGCGGCCAAAGAACATTCAGCCTAGTTGTCGAAGGAATTCCCACAGGTCCTCGCGGAAGTCTTGCAGTGCTCAGGCGAACCTTGAGATAGCAACAAGGCCAGAGTGTCACGGCACCATACAGAAACCAGCAAAACCCGTGCGATGCGGCCAGCCTCGGTCCCGGAGATGTACCCTAGGTCGCCGTGTGACGTCAGATAAAAGACTATTCTGCAGCGGGGCTGTTCATCTGCGCCAAGATGTTTTTCGCGCCTTCCGCGGCTTTGTCGTAGGTGCTGAACTTCTTTAAATCGATGATTTCGGAAAGACCGACACGGTGCAGGACGTAGTACCAAAAGGTCTCTGTGGCATTTCCGCTCTGGAGTATTTCAACGACATATTGGCCTTGCGTTACGCGCTTTGGATTTTCTGCCATCGCCTAAGCTTCCGCACGTATCGCTCTGGCTTGATGCCGTGATGTTCTGTCCGCTTTATATTGCTTCTGGCCTTCCATTGAATTGATAACGTGGGAAGCTGAACGCAACACGTTGGAAGTCGAGTGCACGTTCGTCGCAAGGCGCGAGACGATGTCCTTGTAGTCCCCCGATCCTCTTGCCATTGTTGAAATTGAAGTGCGAATCGCTTCGAGCTGGTCTGCGTAATCGCGGAGTGCGAGCGAAATGTCCGATGGATTGTGTGTCGCCATGGCCTCGGCTTTCTGGCGTTCTAGTCGCATTAGAGCACACTCAGTCCACCCATTATTTGCAACCTGCGCCAGCTGAACTGCGTTGTGCAAAGCAAAATCCAAGTCATCAACCTGTCAGCAATCGGGATGGACGAAGCGCGGAAGGCGGACGGTGATGTGGAACGAAGCAGCTAAGTCAGAAGAAAACGGATATGGTTTTCGGGGAGCATTCCTCGGTTTGTGGAGTTCGTCGAGCGGAAGTGGACGCTCGATACCAAACCGAGCGATCGCAGCCGCGATAATCTGGCCCAATCGGTACACGATGTCGACTTGCTGAAGCCGTGCTCTCGCCTTCTGGATTTGCTTGATGCTCCTGAAGATATTCCATTCCTCAGCAGCCTGATCCAACGTGAGATCATCTATCGTCTGCTGCGAGGTCCGCAAGGAGCGCGTCTCCGCTCCATCGCCACACTCGGCGACCAGAGCCACAGAACGGCCAAAGCCATCGCCTGGCTCCGAGCCAATTACGCGAAACCGCTGCGGATGGAAGTGCTGGCGGAAGTCGCAAGTATGGGGATGTCAACGCTCCATCATCATTTCCGTGCATTGACGGCCATGAGCCCTCTTCAATATCAGAAGCAGCTTCGACTAGTTGCAGCGCGAGAACGAATGCTCATCGAGGGACTGGATGCGGCGAGTGCGGCTTTCCAAGTCGGTTACGAAAGCCCGAGCCAATTCAGCCGTTAGTACAAGCGTTTCTTCGGTCAACCACCGGTGCGCGACATCGAAGCGCGTCGCTCCCCACAATCCACAACACTTCCGCATTGAAGCTCAAATCGCCATCCAGAGGCTGAGCCCTTCGAATGTGATGCTATTGAACCTTAACCAGAACCAACTGATTAAGAATCAGAGGAACTTGAACGACGGTCTCTTCTGAATCCCATTTCGAAATCAAGCACTTACCCTTGACCAAGCCCGCACGGAAGCACTTTTGCAAAGTAGCAAAACAGTTCGTTTAGGCGCATAGCGGCCCAGAGCATATGGCACGCTTATGGCAGAGGCACCCAAAAAGCGAGTTATTCCCTGGGTGCAGGAAAACTTAAACTCATGTTTCGCGCGACGAACGATAGAGCGTTAAGACCGGGAATCCTTGAGTTGAACATCCATAAGGTCCTGATTGGAAGTGATGCTTCTTACGCCGTTCGTCAGCGAGCGCTGAGAGGGTGCCCCATGAGGCTCAATTATAGGTTTGTTCGCAGAAGGGATTTGCTGATATGTGGCAGCGCTGCTAAAGGTAGCCAAACCACCAAAGCGCGTCGTCCTTGGCAAGGAAGATTGGCAAACCTTCTGCAGCGGTGAAGTGGTCGGATATGACTCTGGCGGGCTCTGGCACAAGGAACTTGCAGACATGCCTGTCGAGGTAAATGTCGATGACCTAGTCTGATCCTCTTTGCAACAAACGCAACAAATGCAACTGTTCGTTTGCTACAGCCGTTCCAAACTAGTCGTGTGAGCGCGGTGAATCTCGGCTGAGATTCACCGCCAAAGGCGTCGCGTTGCGACGCCTTTAACCATTCCGTTAACGGCGTGTCCTCGGGGACACCCAAATGGGGACAGGTCTGGGGACAGGGAGCCTGTCCCCAACCTGGTTATTCGTCTTCGCTCTGCACACACAAGCCTTCAAAGATCTGCAGAGTGATGTTCTCCGCAGCATCTCAGAACGAATGAGTTTGCGTCATTCTGTGCCAGAGATTCGGCTCATAGGGAAGTGACACAGATCATGACGAATATTGGCGGAACACGTGAACTGCTGGCGTATCAAGTCGTTTCAGTGTGAGCTGCATGGCAATAGAATGCTGCGAGCAAGTGAACCACAACCGTTCGTCGCGGCCAGTTCGCGCTGACGGAAGTGCCCTCCGTGCTGCGTGACCCAAACAAGGAAGGGACGAGCGCCGGCGGAGGGCTTCTCATTTCTGCTGCCTCGGTGCACCCGGCATTCGGCGAAACCGAAAACATCGCAAAACAGAAGAAGCAGCCGCTTGGCTGTTCATTCCGACCGAGCTTTCTTCTTTCTTGAGGTTCCCAGCAGGAAGAACGTTTACGAACTCCTTATGAACTGCTCCATCAGATCAGCGGTGGCTAGAAGCACCTCGATCCCCGCCTCATTGAGTGTCCTGCCTCACTTCCGAAACTGGGGCACGATGAACTCCTGCCCAGTCGCTCGCCGGTATCTTGTCCAAGAAGATCTGCGGACCGGCTTTGTGGAATGGAGCATCTCCTTCATCAATGAGGGCTGAGACCCGGCGAAGACATAGCCACCTCTCGCTGTTGTTGCACCTGATTCCGAATCGCATTCTCGACCGAGCCGCTATCGATTTCCGTGAGCTGCTGAAATTCATCGAGACAATATCCTTGGTAACAAAATGATGAAATGGAACAGCAGTCGAAAGATTTCTTAAAGGCTAACTAAATGAACTACAGATTCGGCAGGGGCATCGGAGCGGCAGGGATGCGTTTGGGACCATCAAGACGATGGTTGGGGCTGCGTAAATTTTCCTAGGGCAAAATTTTCTTCGGCCAAGTGTCCGAATTTTGTCGAGTTGATGCCTATTTAGGAATAGTAGGAGGCTTTTTTGACCCTCGACCGCCCTGCCGCGACTTTCTCGAACAGAAACCCGTTCGTCCCCAGAAAATTTTGTTTGATGGCGATCGTTTTTGCCGAGTCCATGGGCATTAGGAATAGTAGAGGTCAACCTTGGGTTTGGTCAGGTGCTCAGATATATGCAGACGACTAGGGGGATGACCCGCTATCGAATTTTTGTTGGTTTGAGGTCTTGCCCAAAAACGGGCTCTATATGGTGAGGGCAAATGCAATGTCCAGACTTTGCCCTTTATTTGGTGGAATCTTGCACCATGCCCTTCGAAAGGCGGTTTTGTTTCCCATCATCGGCAAAAACGACGATCGGTTCGAACGCCCACCTGTCCCCAAGATATTTTCTTTAGGGCGACCATTTTTGCCGACCTGATGTGCAATTAGGAAGAGTAGGAGGTCTTGCCGATGTTAGGCGTCGGTCCGTTTCTACCGCGCCCCAAGATTTTTTTCCTACTTTTCGCCAAAAGAAGGTTCCTTCTTAGACAGGGGGATTTTTGTGCAGCGCCCACGACGCGGCGCAACTTTTCGGCGCAGGAAGTCGTTAATAGGTTAAGCCAAATCCCCTCGTG
>CAZBCQ010000134.1:0-5630 GCA_964490255.1 uncultured Terriglobales bacterium
GCCCGGATGGCGGAATTGGCAGACGCGCTGGACTTAGGATCCAGTACCGCAAGGTGTGCAGGTTCAACTCCTGTTCCGGGCACCATGTTGTCATCCCATTCCTTCTGGTTCTCCTGCTAGAGCGGTTCACCAGCGGTGATAGGTGAGCGTATATTAATTAGCCCATGCCCGGATCGCGAAAACGCGGCCAGAAATCCTCTGCAGGGAAGCCCTCCGAAGCGGGCGTCGGAAGCCTCTTTTCGCCGGAGATACTGGAAGCAATCCCCGACGCGGTGATCGCAGTCGATCATGAGGGCAAGATTCTTCACGTGAATGCGCAGACCGAAGTGATGTTCGGATATTCGCGGGAAGAATTGCTCGGACAGCAAATCGAACTGCTGGTTCCGCAGCGATACCGGGGACGTCATCAAGGGCATCGCGGAGACTACGGAGAACAGCCGAAGATCCGACGCATGGGCGCCGGACTGGATTTGTATGGACGCAGGCGCAACGGTTCCGAATTTCCGGTAGAAATCAGCCTCAGCCCGGTGCAGACCGAGAGCGGAACGCTGGTATTGAGTGCAATCCGCGACATCAGTGATCGGAAGAAGATTGAAGAAGACCTGCGCCGCGCGAATGAAGAACTCGCGCAACGCGCCGATCGTGAATTGTGGGAATCTCGCACTCGACTAGCCGCAATTGTTGATTCCTCCGACGATGCCATCATCGGCAAGGATCTCAATGGCATTGTCACTGAATGGAATCGTGGCGCCGAACACATGTACGGCTACACAGCGGAGGAGATCGTTGGCAAGCCGCTGGCCACAATCGTTCCCAGGGATCGTCACGAGGAGATCCCGAGAATCCTGGAAACGATACGACGAGGTGAGAGCGTCCGGTATTTTGAGTCGGTGCGCGTCGCGAAAGACGGCAAACAGTTAAACGTCTCCATCACCGTTTCACCCATTCACGACACCTCCGGGAACATTGTTGGTGCGTCCACCATCGCTCGCAATATCACGGAGCAACGCCGCGCTGAAGATCAGTTGCGCCAGGCGCAGAAAATGGAAGCCATTGGCCGGTTGGCAGGCGGCGTGGCACATGACTTCAACAATATCCTCGGCATCATCGTGGCTTGTTCGGAACTGCTGCGCGACCGTACGTTGGCGATTCCGGGTCTGGTTCAGTACGTGGACAACATTCGCAAGGCCTCGGATCGTGGTGCAAGCCTGACACGGCAGTTGTTGGCATTCAGCAGACGAAAACCCAGTAACCCCATCGTGATGGACTTGAATGAGCGTCTACGGGACACCACGAAACTGCTCAGGCCCTTGATGGGCGACGACGTCGAGGTCGTGCTGGTAAATCGTGCTGGATCCGCGTTGATCGAAGCCGATCCAGGCCAGATCGATCAAATCGTAATGAATCTCGCGGTGAATGCCCGTGATGCCATGCCGAAAGGCGGCAAGTTGATTCTTGAAACCAGTCCGGTGAATTTTGACGACGCCTTTGCGCGTCAGCATCCTCCAATGACACCGGGCGATTATGTGTTGCTGGGGGTGAGTGACACGGGTTTCGGAATGGACCAAAGCATCGTCTCCCACATATTCGAACCATTTTTCACGACGAAGGAACTCGGCAAAGGAACTGGCTTAGGCCTCTCCACGGTGTATGGAATCGTGCAGCAGAGCGGGGGACACATCTTCGTTTATAGCGAACCGGGGAAGGGTACCACGTTTAAAGTTTATCTCCCGAGCGCTGAAGAGAAGCTTGAACGTGGCGTTATCGAAGCACAACCGGAGCTCGCCAAGGCGGCTGAGGCCACAATCCTGTTGGTGGAAGACGATGAACTGATCCGCGGATTGACCCGCCAGATGCTGGAAGAATATGGATACCGTGTCCTCGAAGCCTCCGACGCGGTTTCCGCCCTTAAGCTGGTACACACGAACGGCAACCGTTTTGACCTCGTTCTCACCGATGTGGTGATGAAAGGCATGAGCGGTCCTGAGCTGATCCGGGAACTGAACCGCGCGAATATGGCTCCCAAGGTCGTTTACATGTCCGGCTACACGGGAGAGCTCATCGGGGTACACGATTTTGAGAATACCGGATCACCCTTGCTGGAAAAGCCCTTCAGTCGGGCATCTCTGCTCAAAGCTGTTTATGACGCCCTAAAATAGGCCATGGTGGCCACCGTACACCGAAAGCTTGTCACTGCGATTAGTGATTAAGATCACACACTGCTGCGCGAAATAACCCACAGATGCTGCTGCGCGTCGGTGACTAGTCTCGCTGTGCAAGAAAGGTAAATCCCTTAGATTCAGCTGGTTCGTTGTTCTGCGAGGCTGCTGGCTGGTCTCCAACCCGTGGCCATCCAGTTGCCCATATACAGGTCAAGAATGACAGGGGATTCCAAAAAGGACGGTGTGAGATGGCAACTACGATGATGGCAGTGACAGTAAGAACAGCGACCCCAACGTTTCAGCCTCTCGCCGATGTGCACGTCAAAGCCAATTCTCCTTATGGCTTGCCGATCGTCGACAACTGCGTAAGATGTCCGCTTAGGACCAACAATTCCTTCTGCGCGCTCTCCGAGCGATCGGTTGAAGTGCTCGACGAGCTGAAGCACAGCACCTCGTACCCGGAAGGAGCGCTGGTCTTTACCGAGGGCCAGGCCGCTCGCGGCGTTTACATTCTTTGCCAGGGGCGAGCGAAGGTACTTGCGACCAACAGTGATGGCAAGACTCTGATCGTGAAGATCGCTCAACCAGGGGAGATTCTCGGAGTACATTCGGCAGTTTCCGGGACGCCGCACGAGTTTACCGTGGAAACACTGCAACCAAGCCAGCTGGCATTCGTTCGCCGCGATGATTTCCTGCGGTTCATCAAGCAGAATGGCGATGCCTGCCTGCAAGCTGCGGCACACCTCAGCCGCGATTGCCAATCGGCCTATGAAGTGATCCGCGCCATTGGCCTGGCGCATTCGGCCTCGGAAAAACTGGCCAGACTTTTGTTGCAATGGTCAGCCGATGGCAAGGTTGTCGAAGGTGGCGTGATCCGAGTGAAACTCGCTCTGACGCACGAAGAGATCGCTCAACTGATCGGTACCTCACGCGAGACGGTTACACGCATCCTTGGCGATTTTAAGAAGCACCATATTGCAGAGCTGACCGGCTCTACATTGCTTATCCGCAACAAAGCGGCGCTGGAAAAATCCGCCGCCAACTAACCCCCCGTGCCAGGTGCTTGGTCACCGTTGCGGGCCTGCTCCCAACCAGGGCAGGCCCGTCATCGTAAAATGACGTGGCTTGTTAACTCCCGCCGAATCCGACCGCCTATGCGTTGTCCTGGTTTCCACTCGTAATCCACTGAATATTGGCGCTGCAGCGCGCGCGATGAGCAATTTTGGACTGTCTCGACTGCGCGTGGTGAACCCTTACGAAGAATCCTTTCGCGAAGCGCGCTCGGCGGTCGGTGCGTCTTCTGTGTTGAGAACCGCTGAGCAGTTTCAGAACTTGGCGGAAGCGGTCGCCGACTGTTCGCTCGTGGTGGGCACAACCGCGGGACGGAATCGCGATTTGAAACAGCCGCTTGTAGCTTTGCCGGATGCCGCGCCGAAGGTGCGGGAACAGCTCGCAGCCGGTCGCGTGGCGATTTTGTTTGGCTCTGAGAAGCGCGGCCTCTCGAACGAAGACTTCACGCATTGCCATTGGCTGGTCAATATCCCGACGCGCGAACAGCATCCTTCGATGAACCTGGGGCAAGCGGTCGCAGTTTCCTTGTACGAACTCACACGACAAAGCTGTGCGCAGGCGAAGCTTCAGTCTCAACCACCAGCGACGGCTGGTGAACTGGAGCAGATCACTTCAACCATGTTCGAGATCCTTACGACCAGTGGATATGTAAAACCGCGGTCCGGGGCATCCTCGCTGGAGAAGCTGCGCAGGTTGGTTCGGCGACTGAGTCTCGACGCGGCTGATGCTGAACTCCTTCTAGGCATGCTGCGAAAGATTGAATGGAAGCTGAAGTCGCGGAATGAGTGAGCGGCTTCAAGATTTGCCATGAATCGTGCCATCGTCTAGGCTGATTCAGCTCAGCTGAGAGTGCCAAGCCAATCAGCGAATCCATCTTCCGGGAGACGGCGGCTGCCTAACGCCTCAGAGTCTGCTGCAATCCCACGCCGCCGCTGGCGCGTTGCGCTTCTTCTCGCTCTCGGCGTCCTCGTTAACTTCTTCGATCGAGTGAATCTGTCGGTATCTCAAGGCGCGCTGCACGACGCGTTTGGAATCTCGCTGCTCGCGTTTGGAGTTCTTTCCAGCGCGTACAGCTGGACGTATGCCGTGATGCAAGTCCCAGCCGGACTCTTGCTCGACCGCTTCGGCGTAAAGCGAGTGGGCCGCGTAAGCACCTTCTTGTGGAGCATGGCGTCGTTCGCAGCGTCGATCTCAAGGGGAGTAGGCGGATTCTTCGGCGCGCGATTTCTCCTCGGCGTTGGCGAATCGCCCACATTTCCCGCGAATGCCAAGGCAATCGGCTACTGGTTCCCGGAAAGCGAACGCGGACTGGCGACGGCGATTACCGATTCTGCCGCAAAGTTCGCGACGGCGATCGGTGTGCCACTCCTCGGAGTGCTGCTGGTGCACTTTGGATGGCGGTGGAGCTTTGCCGCAACCGGCGTGATCAGTTTCGGATATTTTTTACTGTTTTGCTTCATCTATCGTAATCCGAGCGAAGATACACGGCTTTCTTCATCGGAGCGGCAATATATTCTGGCTGGAGGCGCTCAGATAGAGGATCGCAAGAAAGCTGAAAAAGGCGCTCCAGTCACGTATTTGCTGCGGCAGAAGAAAGTTTGGGGACTGGCGCTCGGCTGGGCCGCTTACAATTACAGCTTCTATCTGCTGCTGACGTGGTTGCCCACCTATCTTTCGCGCTCGTTGCATATTGATCTGCTGCACTCGGCGCTCTATACATCCGTGCCGTGGCTGTTTGCGACGTTCACCGACTTGCTGGTTGGCGGGTGGCTGGTGGACGCGCTAATCCGGCGAAATTGGGACGCAAATCGAGTTCGGCAGAGTGTCCTTATTATTGGCATGACGATGGGGCTGGCAATGTGGGGAGCAGGACATTCCAATACGCCTGTCGCCGCGCTGATCTGGATCAGTTTGGCTTTGGGTGGACTTGCGGCGGCTGCGCCAGTCGCGTGGACCGTGCCTTCACTAATCGCACCACGCGAGAGTGTCGCGACAATCGGAGGCATCGCGAATTTCTGTGGGCAATTGTCCGCGATCTCGGCGCCGATCGTGACGGGTTACATCGTCTATGTCACGCATTCATTCACGTCGGCGTTTACGACCGCGACGCTGATCCTGCTGCTGGGCGTTTTCGGATATGCGGTCCTCCTGGGAAAAATCCAACGAATCGCCGAGCCATCAACGAGCGTGTTGGATTCGAAACAGATATCATCCAGAGCTGTGAACTGAGGAACTACACCAAACTATGAATTTGATTCGGCTAGTTAACTTCGGCAGTTCGCTCTTTCTAATTGGCGCCGCGAGCGTCTTGTGTCTCGCAAGCGCATTCGCTTCCGACGCGCAGTCGCTGGTGTTCGTGGGCACGTACACGGTTCGCGGAAGCAAAGGCATTTATGC
>CAZBCQ010000134.1:5730-11831 GCA_964490255.1 uncultured Terriglobales bacterium
AGTCGCTGGTGTTCGTGGGCACGTACACGGTTCGCGGAAGCAAAGGCATTTATGCGTACAAATTTGATCCAGCGACTGGCCATCTGAATAGCATGGGACTGGCAGCGGAAACGCCTCAGCCTTCGTTTGTGGTCGCGTCGCACGATGGCAAGTTCCTCTATGCGGCGAATGAGATGGGCGACTTTGGTGGCCAGAAAAGCGGTGCGGTGAGTGCCTTTGCTATTGAGGCGGACGGGAAGTTGAAGCTTCTGAATCAGCTTGCGTCGAGGGGGGCGGATCCGGCGCACATCACGCTCGATCGTACTGGCAAGTATCTGATTGCGGCGAACTACACGGGTGGCAATCTCACCGCGTTTCCGATTGAGCAAAATGGTGCTCTCGGACAGGCGACCGATTTCGTTCAGCACAAAGGCTCGAGCGTGAACCGCGAACGGCAGGAAGGCCCGCATCCCCACGAAGTGGTCATGTCGCCCGACAATCGATTCGTTCTCGTTCCTGATCTCGGATTGGACGAGGTTATCATTTATCCCTTTGACGCGGCGAACGGGAAGCTCGGAACTCCACATTCGGTGAAAACTGCGCCGGGTTCGGGTCCGCGGCATCTGGCGTTTTCGAAAGATCAGCGGTTTGTCTACTTAATGACCGAGATGAAGTCGGAAGTCGTGGTTTATGCGTACGACAAAGGTACCGGTACTTTGAAAGAATGGCAGACGATCTCGAGTCTTCCGGCCGACTTTAAGGGCGAGAACACGGGAGCTGAAATCGAGGTGCATCCTTCGGGACGGTTTCTGTATGCCTCGAATCGCGGCGACAACAATAGTATCGCGGTGTTCGCCATCGATACGAAGAGCGGCAAGTTGAAGCTGGAGCAGATCGAACCAACACAGGGGAAGACGCCGCGACATTTCGCGGTTGATCCGCGCGGCAAGTGGTTGCTGGCGGAAAATCAGGATTCGGACAATATCGTCATCTTCAAGATAGACGAGAAGTCTGGTCATCTGACCGCGAGCGGACAGCAGGTTCATATCAGCTCGCCGACGTGCATCGAATTTGTATCCGGCCGCTGATTTCGAGGAGTTGGAGTGACGTTCGGCAAGGGAACATTAGACGGAACGCTGACGCGCGACGAAGTCGGCGAGGTTGTGCGTCGAGCATGCGCTGAATTGAGCGTCAATGGCAAACGAGTGCTGACGATCGTCCCGGATCGCACGCGTACCATGCCGATGCCGTTAATGTTCGAATTGCTGCAGCAGAACCTGAGTGGACGAGCCGAGGCTCACGATTACCTCGTCGCGCTGGGAACGCATCAGCTGATGACGGATGCCGACTTGTCGCACATGATCGGTTGTCCGGTAAGGAACGGCGTTTGCGGCAATTCCAAAATTCTCAATCATCGCTGGGATCTTCCGGAGACGTTCGTCGATATCGGCACGATCACGGCGGCCGAGGTGGCGCGTGATTCCGATGGCCTGCTTTCGGAAGACATCGTCATTCGCATTAACCGTTTAATTTTTGATTACGACGAGATATTGATTTGTGGTCCCGTGTTTCCGCACGAGGTTGTTGGTTTCTCGGGCGGGAATAAGTACCTGTTTCCGGGCGTCAGCGGCAGCGACATGATCAACCAGACGCACTGGCTGGGCGCGCTGCTGGGCAGCTACAACATCATTGGCACGAAATCGACTCCGGTGCGGGAGTTGATCGATCGAGCGGCCGCGCAGATTACGCTACCGATTTCATGTTTGGCACTGGTGGTCTCGCACGAAGGCGCGTCCGGAATCTATTTCGGAAGCGCGATCGAGGCATGGAAGTCGGCGGTGGAGTTATCGTCCGAGAAGCATATTCACTGGGTCGATCAGCCATTCCGACGCGTGCTTTCAGTCATGCCTGAGCTATATCGCGATATGTGGACCGCGGCGAAGGGCATGTACAAGGCAGAGCCAGCGATCGCCGATGGCGGCGAAGTCATCATCTATGCTCCGCAGATCACCGAGTTCAGCTATACGCACGGAAGCTGCCTGGAAAAAATCGGCTATCACTGCCGCGATTACTTTCTGAAGCAATGGTCGCGCTTTGCCGAAGTGCCACGCGGAATCCTGGCGCATTCAACTCATCTGAAGGGGCAAGGCACTTACGACGCCGCGACCGGCGTGGAGACGCCACGAATTCGGGTGACGCTCGCGACAGGCATTTCCGAAGAAAGATGCCGCGCCATGAACCTGGGATATGTTGATCCAAGTACGATCAACTTGGATGAGTGGCGAGATCGCGAGGACGAGGGAATCAAGCTGATTCCGCGGGCGGGTGAGGCGCTGTATCGCCTGCGAAGCTGAACGTTCGCGCGGGCGAGGACGCCCGCGCCGCCGATCAAACACAAACTATGAAGTCGTCGTTTGCAGGGCCTTGTAGCCTTCGGCGACGAGCGCGCTTCGGAAAGAGTTCAAAAAGAAGTCGACGTTCGCGTCCGTCGCGAGTGGTCCCATGATGCCGATGCGGAAGACTTTTCCGGCGAGCGGGCCGAAGCCTCCAGCGATTTCGATTCCCTGATCTTTCAATAGACGCGCGCGGACATTCGCATCGTTCACGCCGTCGGGAACGCGTGGCGTATTCAGGTTCCAGATGCGGTTGTGTTCGGGCACGTGCATGCTGAGCCCCATCTCTTCCAGTCCTTGAACGAGTCGCTTGTGGCCGCGATAGTGCCGCTGCAGACGCTGCTCGAGACCCTCCTCGGCGATCAATGCTAGCGCTTCCCGGAGTGCATAGAACAAGGTGATGGGCGCGGTGTGGTGGTAACGATGTGCGCCTTCGTAGTAGTCGGCGAGGAGCGTGAGATCAAGATACCAGCTGTGATTCACGCTTCGACGGCTTTTCAGGTGACTGACGGCGCGCGGCGATAGTGTGATGGGGGACAACCCCGGCGGGCAACTCAAGCCTTTTTGCGAGCAACTGTAGGCCACGTCGATGCCGGTTTTGTCGACTTCCACGGGCATCGCGCCGAGAGAGGTCACACAGTCGGCGATCACAATGGCATCGATTTCGTGCGCTGCATCGCAGATGGCTTTGCCCTTCTGGAACGCGCCGGTAGACGTCTCAGCGGTGACGTAGGCAACAACCTGCGGACGCTCACGGCGGATGAACTCAGTGGCTTCCGCGTCGCTGAAGACTTCGCCCCAGGGCTTTTCAAACCTGACGACCTGACCCTCCTGGCGCTTCGCCATTTCGGAGATGCGGTCGGCAAAAAAGCCGTTCGCGAAGATGGCGACTTTCGTACCTGATTCCGCGAAGTTGCTGACTGCCGCTTCCATTCCGGCGCTGCCGGTACCGGAGATCGCGATGGTGAAGGGATTCTGGGTTCCGAACACCGGCAAGAGCAGATCGCGAATATCCTGCGTAACCTGAAAGAAGAATGGATCGAGGTGCCCGACGATGGGCTTCGACATCACGTCATAAATCCGTGGGTGAACTTGCGTGGGGCCAGGGCCGAAGAGAAATCGTTTCGGCGGATTGAGGGCAGCGAGCGCCTTCGGCGGCACGTGCATATCCATCTGTTATGTCTCCACATATAGATTAAACCCGCGGCACGCTGATTGCGGAATTTGTCGACTTTTTGCAGAGGATCCTCGCTGCGCTCGCATCGGGCAGCCGAGGTCGACTGCCCCACACCAATCGATGTGGACAGGCGGGACTGCCCGTCCTACACCCACATCTGTCAACTCGATGGCAGATGTGGGGCACCAATTCTTCAGCTACTGCTAGGACTTGGGATGGGTGGCGTCGAGATCGAGGTTCAGTTCGAGGACATTGACTCGTGCTTCGCCAAGGAATCCGAGTTGGCGGCCATTGGTATGCTTTGCGATCAATTGCTTCACTTCGTCTTCCGACATCTTTCGTTCGCGTGCGATACGTGGGATCTGGAACTCGGCGCCGGCGATCGTGATATCCGGATCAAGGCCTGAGGCCGACGACGTGACCAGATCGACGGGAACTGGCACGCCCGGGTTTTCGGCCTGCAGACGGTCGGTGTCGGCCTTCACGCGATCAATGAGCTTCTGATTGGTCGGTCCGAGATTCGAGCCTGAAGAGGCCCCGGCGTCATAACCGTTTCCGGCGGCGGAAGGCCGAGAATGGAAATACCCGGAGCCAACGAACGGCTGGCCGATAATGCGCGAGCCAACCGTCACACCGTTCCGTTGGAGCAACTGGCCGTTAGCTTTGTCGTGAAAAAAGGTCTGCGCCAGGGCCGTCACCACCAACGGGTAAATGATGCCGAGGAGAACCGTCGTCACTACCGTCATCAGGATTGCAGTTATCAAATTCTTTTTCATGTCGTCTCCTACTTTGGGTCCTACGCCAGGCCGATGCCGGTGATGAGCACGTCGATCAACTTGATCCCGATGAACGGGATGATGATGCCGCCCAGTCCGTACACGAAAAGGTTGCGGCGCAACAAGACAGCGGCTGCCATGGGCCGATATTTCACGCCGCGCAGCGCGAGCGGGATAAGCGCAACGATGATCAGCGCATTGAAGATCACCGCCGAGAGGACAGCCGATTCCGGCGTCTTCAGATGCATGATGTTCAGCGCATTGAGCACGGGGAACGTGCCGGCGAACATCGCGGGGATGATCGCGAAGTATTTCGCGACATCGTTCGCGATGGAAAATGTGGTGAGCGAGCCGCGCGTCATCAACAGCTGTTTGCCGATTTCGACGATCTCGATCAGCTTGGTGGGGTTGGAGTCGAGATCCACCATGTTGCCCGCTTCTTTTGCGGCCTGAGTGCCGGTATTCATGGCAACGCCAACATCGGCCTGAGCGAGAGCGGGCGCGTCGTTGGTACCGTCCCCGGTCATGGCGACGAGTTTACCCTCGCCCTGCTCCTTGCGGATCAGGTCCATCTTGTCCTTGGGAGTAGCTTCGGCCAGGAAATCATCCACGCCAGCTTCGCGGGCGATGGCGGCGGCGGTGAGCGGGTTGTCGCCGGTGATCATCACCGTGCGAATGCCCATGGAGCGCAGATGCGCGAAGCGTTCCTTGATGCCGCCCTTGATGATGTCCTTCAAATAAATGACGCCGAGCGCATGGCGATTCTCGCTGACGACTAGTGGCGTCCCGCCAGCACGGGAAATCTGTTCGACCGCGGCCTGAACGTCGCGAGGAAGTCCGTCGCCGTTGGACGAGATGTATTTAGCGATCGAATCGGCGGCGCCTTTGCGAATCTCGCGTCCATCGATGTTCACGCCGGACATGCGGGTTTGCGCGGTGAAGGGAATGAATTCGGCTTCGTGGTCGGCGAGTTCGCGGCCACGCAGACCGTACTTTTCTTTCGCCAGCACAACGATGGAGCGGCCTTCGGGAGTTTCATCGGGAAGCGAGGAAAGTTGGGCTGCGTCGGCGAGTTGACTGTCGGTAACGCCTGTGGCCGGAATGAATTCGGCAGCCTGCCGATTGCCAAGGGTGATCGTGCCAGTTTTGTCGAGAAGAAGTGTATTCACATCCCCTGCGGCTTCGACGGCGCGACCCGACATGGCGAGCACATTGTGCTGCACGAGGCGATCCATGCCGGCGATACCGATTGCGGAGAGCAATCCGCCGATGGTAGTGGGTATCAAGCAAACCAGGAGCGAGACGAGCACGAACACTGTTTGCGGCGAGCCCGAGTAGATTGCGAATGGCTGCAGACTGACGACCGCGAGCAGGAAGATGATGGTAAGTCCCGCGAGCAGAATGTTGAGCGCAATTTCGTTCGGCGTCTTCTGGCGCTCGGCGCCTTCCACCAGAGCGATCATGCGGTCAATGAAGGTTTCGCCCGGATTCGAGGTGATACGGATTTTAATCTCGTCCGAAAGCACGCGCGTGCCGCCGGTAACCGCTGAGCGATCACCACCCGCTTCGCGAATCACGGGAGCAGACTCGCCTGTAATCGCGGATTCGTCGACGGAGGCGACACCGTCGACGATCTCGCCGTCGCCAGGTATTAATTCGCCGGCTTTGACGATGACGAAGTCGTCGACGCGTAGTTTGGAGCCGGGAACCGATTCCACCGATCCGTTGCCGAGCAAGCGGTTGGCCATGGTTTCCGACCGCGCTTTACGCAACGTA
>CAZBCQ010000135.1:0-11818 GCA_964490255.1 uncultured Terriglobales bacterium
TCTTCAGTTCTTCAGTTCTTCAGTTCTTCAGTTCTTCAGTTCTTCAGTTCTTCAGCAGCGCACCCACGCAGACGGACCAGACGCGGGCGCTAAAGCGCCGCTCTTCCACGGTGATGCTGTCGCGGCGTCGGTGGGCGATGCACTCAAAGTGTACAAGACGTCAAGCGTCCGCCAAGTTAAAGCTTGCCAGGGGCTAAAGCCCCCTCTCCAGAGGCGACGAGACGCGGTGCTAAAGCGCCGCTCTCCCACCTGCCGCTATCGCGACTTTCGCGGGCGGGGTTCCCGCTTTCTCCTTGCGCTAGGTGAGCGCGAGACGCGCTCACGACAGCCGGCAAGGACGCCGGCGCTGCACAAGTCATCAAGCTCCCGTTCTCATGGAATAGTCCGAGGCAAAAACCCCCTTTCTCGATGCCGTCGCTAAAGCGCCGCTCTTCCACGTCGGCAATCCCAAAATAATTAAAGGCAGACACGTTGCCGTGCCTGCCTTTCCGGGAATAACTGCAGTGATTAGAAGTAGAACTTGAGTGCAAACTCAATGTTCCGTGGATCCTGACTACCAGTGATGTTGCCGAAGGTAGTCGCAGATGGATCGTAGTACATATTCGGAGCTGCAAGGTTCGGATGATTGAATGCGTTCAGGAAATCGGCGCGGAACTCAAGCCGCTTTGATTCGCTGAGCAAGAAGTTCTTCTGCAGACTCAGATCCACATCGATGTAATGTGGCCCGATTACCGGCCCTTGTGCGGGACAGTTTCCAAAAGTACCAGGGGCCTCGGGCGTGAACGTACCGCTCGCGTTTGAGAACCACTGATACTGATAGCCCTCCACAGCATTGCCAACCATCCGATGGGTGTATTGAACAGGACCGTTACAGTTCGGCCGTGCAGAGCCGGGTCCAGCGCCGTCATTCGCTGTGAATGTACCGGAGTTGTCTGGACCATAAACGGCCAGCGGGAATCCGGCGTGGTACGACAGGATCGGGCTGACGGCCCAATTCCCGACCACCGTATTCACCACCGAAGGAAGATTCTTGCCAAACGCTTTTCCTCTTCCCACCGGTAGTTCATACAAAGCATAGGCACTCAGAACATGAGTGGCATCGTAATAGCAACGTGCCCAATTCGATTTCGAATCGTAGAGGTTCTGCCAGTATGGGAAGGAACTCGTGGTCTCCCCATTGGAGCTATACGTACCGTAATAGCCACTGTTGTTCGTCATGCACTTGCCCCATGTGTACGAGATCTGCCCATCCAGACCGAAGCTGGTGTGCTTCTTCAGTACGGCCTGCAGCGCGTCGTAACGCATGGTGCCGACGGAGGCGGTGTCGTAAACATCGGCGAAGCTGTTCGGTCCATAGCCGAGGCTGTTGCCGCCCGCGTCAACTCCGTTGAAGCCTCCGATATAAGGTGTACTGTTGGTCCCTAACTTCAGTTGTCCAAGGTCTAAAGGCACAACCAGGTGGGTGGCTTTCTGACCTACGTAACCAACTTGCAAGGTCAGATTCTTTGTGAATTCGTGTTGGATCGACAGGTTCCATTGTTCGGCGATCGCCGGTTGCACCGTCGGATCCCACGCGTACATGGTCGCTCCGACAACGGATTGTGGCTCTGGCTGAGCTCCACCACTGGAGCCATCTTCCGTGATGTAAGGAGTAGCGCCGACAGTGTAGTTGTTCGTTCCGCCAATTTGAGTTGGTGTATACGGTGGATTGCGGGGTAGTCGTAGATTGGTGCCCGTACCCTCCAGATAGGACGAAACGGCGAACGCTGTGCGGAGCACAGTTTTACGGTCAAGAAACGCAGGTGCCCAAGAGAGTCCTATGCGCGGCTGGAAATTGCCCCAGCTCGCGTATTTGCTGTCGTAGAGCCCACGGCTAAAGCCGTTGTTACCGATGACTCCAGCTGGTACGGCACTCTGTCCAGGAAACTGGACGACGCCCGTTAACTGATCAACGTTCACCTGGCGATTATCCGTCTCGACCCACGGTGTTCGAGCTTCGTATCTCAGGCCGAGATTCAATGTGACGGCATCATTCACGCGCCAATCGTCTTGAACGAATCCGGCAAACAGCCAGTTCCGCTGATGGAATCCTCCACCCAAGGCGCCGCGAGACACGGAGTCCGGTAATCCCAGGGCAAAGCTTGCGGCAGCGTCGCCGCCAACTTGACCATCGCCGAATTCAGATGTGTAGGCGTTGGTATATCCGATATCACCAAGCACTCCGGCGTTTCCAGGATAGGTGATGTTCAGGCGATAACGATTCATTTGGTAGCCGAACTTCGTGTTGTGGTGCCCGTGACTCCACAGCACGTTGTCGGAAAACTGCCAAACCGTGGAAGCAAACTTTTGGACAATGGCTCCGTTTCCGATGCCTGAGTAGTTTCCGATGCCGCCGCCGGTGTTGGATGCGCTGGTAAAGGTCAGGTTCGGTAGACCGTTAATGCCGCCGATGTTCGTATCGGCAATCCCGGCTGCCGCCGCCAACTTTCCGACCGCTGGATCGAAGGTCGTATTCGGACCATAAGGCAGGATGTAGTTCACACCAACGTGAAACTCATTGAGCAACGACGCACTAAAGAGGTGCGTTTCAGAGAAACCAAAATTATCGATGTGCGCTTCGGAACTCGAATTTCCACCGAGTACATACGACGTTGTCGTGGGATCGATTTCCCGGCCCTTGGAATACCGCCCGAACAGACGGTCTTTATCGGAGATGTTGTAGTCGATCTTGATGTCGCCCTGATCGTCGTTATTCTGGCTTCCGTTGAATACGACCGCATTGTTAACCATGGCGCTATTAATGGGCGCAGGATAGAGAGAGGAGGCCATCAGCGTCGTGAACGCGCTGTTCAGACGATTGGTTGGAATAATGTTGCCCAGGAAGGGCACTGGATTTCCTGAGAGTACGCACCGCGTGCCGTTGACGCCGGTTCCCGCCACGCACGGATCGTAGATCTGGATCCCGTTGGGATGAGAATCGGTGGGTGTCAGCAGAGCACTGAAATCTCCCTGGCGCTCCGCCATGGTCAGCACGGTAATGTTACCGGGAGCCGGCGGATGGTCGAAACGGGAGCCCTGATAATCAGCGAAGAAGAAGAGCTTGTTCTTGATGATGGGACCGCCGATCGTGCCGCCAAACAGATTCCAGCGCATGGTCGGTTTTGCGTTCCCCAAAAATCCGTTTTGCCATGAGTTCGCATTGAACTTATCGTTGCGTATGAATTCGAAGACGTTGCCGTGAAACGAATTCGTGCCCGACTTAATAGAGGCGCTGATCACACCTCCCTGAAAATTGCCAAACTCCGCCGAAGCATTCTGGGCAATGACATTGAATTCTTGAATGGCATCGGGGGAGGGATTGAATCCAACCGCGTTTTCCGAAACCTGATTGTTATCGACACCGTCGAGCAGGAAGTTGTTGGATTGTTCGCGGTTGCCATTGATATATGGACGTCCACCTCCATTGCCTGAGATCTGTTGGGAGGTCTGCGAGCCAGTGTTCATTGTCTGCGGATCGATCGACAGTGCCCCCGGACTAAGCAGCGTCAACTGAACGAAATTGCGCGATGCGAGCGGAAGGCTATCATTCGTTTTGGAGTCGATCACTGTGCCGACTTGCGCGGTATCGGTTTGCAATGCCGGCGCTTGGTCGATAACTTCCATCTCCGCGCTTACCTGCATCACCTTTAACTGGAAAGTGAAGCGAGCAACTTGATTCAGTACCAGCGTAACTGCGGACTGTTCGATCGGCTGGAATCCTGTGGACGTCACCTTTATTGTGTAAGAACCAACGGGAAGGCGCGGGAGGTTGAATACCCCGTAATCATTCGTTTTCGTCGGATAAGTAGTGCCACGCTCCACGTCGCCCGCCACCACGGATGCGCCCACCACGGGGGCCCCTGAGGGATCAACCACGCTCCCCGTTATGGTAGCTGTCACTTCCTGCGACAATGCAGGCACAGCGGTGAAGACTGTTGCGAATGTTGTCGCAAATAAGGCTAATAAAACGACTGTCAAAAGTGTTTTCGACTGTCTCATTTCGTTCTCCTCTGAACGCTTCGCCTTTTGCGCGGCAACTACTTCGAACAGGCGCACGGCAAAGTCACGGATAACTGGTAGGACAACCAAACCGTCGACTAAATTACCTTTCATTATAAAGTTCGTCAATCAAATAATTCGCATCGGCCGTATGCAGATATTTACGAATCAGGACGGGATGGTTTTGAAATCCGGCTTTTCCTCAACTTGGAGCCAGATTTTGGCTTCTTTCAAGGCAGGTTGTTGATAAGAGCTTGTCTTTTAGGCCTTGCGGTCATTGTACATTGTAATTGATAGTTAGAATCTTCTATTTGCACCACCTATCCACAACTGGTCCCTGGAGCTACGATCGATGCCTTATACGAATAGATTAGTCCGACGTCTTTGCCAATGGAGACGTTTTGGTCTGGTGGCACTCTTCTCGCTTGTCTGCCCATTACTGACTGCACAGCAAACTGCGCCCACGATGCCGATGCAAGCCCGTAATGAAGATGGTGCGGAATTCCGCTGGCTCAGCAAAAAGGTCCTGAATTGGCGCGTGCTGGACAGCATGGAGGACCTCTCTAACTGGAAATTCAGAGGCTCCGGCGAGATGACACTTACGGACGAGCGCGCCAAGGACGGCCACCACGCTTTGCGAATCCACTCGCTCACGAATGTCGCGCGGGTCGGTGGCGACGATGAATGGGAGGACCTTGTAGCTGCGCGCCAGTTCGCGCATGAAGACTGGCGCAAGTTTAACCGTATCTCTCTGTGGGTCTATCCCGACATCGCCGGGTCGCCGGCGATCTCCTGCTCCTTGATTCTTCACAACGATGGCGCGCATAAGCTACCTGACAGCTATAACGAAGGCCGTCACGAGTCGATCAGTCTCACGAATCACATATGGAACCACATCGTGTGGGAAATCGATCCGCTTGATCGCGATCAGGTGACGGAACTCGAAGTTGCCTATAGTCTCCCCAAAAAACTTCCTGATCCCGGCGACCACACGATCCTCGACATCGACGATCTTGAGTTGCAGAGCGTTGTTCCCGATCACGTGGAAGGCTGGAACGTAGCCTCGGGCAAAATTGCCTTTAGCCATAGCGGATATACAACTGGCTCGCAGAAGTCCGCGATCGCTAGCGATCTATCGATAAACGAGTTTTCAATCATCGATCAGCAGACGGGGCAGATCGTTCTGACAAAGCCGGTGCGGCAGACTGCGACTTCTCTCGGCAAGTTTCAAACGATGGACTTCTCAGAGATCCGGCGCCCCGGAACCTATGCAATCAAAGCCGGCGACGAGTTGACGCGGCCCTTCCAGATTGGAGATGACAGTTGGAACAGCAGCATCTGGAAAGCGATCAACTTCATGTACAGCGAGCGCTGCGGAACGGACATTCAGGGAATTCACGGCCGATGCCACCAGGATATCTACACGACTCATGGTGACGAGCGGCTGGTCGTAAACGGCGGCTATCACGATGCCGGCGATCTCAGTGCAACTGGGCACACTCCCGCGATGTCATACGCGCTCTTCTCACTCGCCGATCGCCTGCAGCGTCAAGGGGAAGATCCCGTGCTTACCGCTCGTCTGCTGGAAGAAGCGCGCTGGGGATTGAACTGGGTGCTGAAAACGCGCTTCGGTGACGGATATCGCAGTACCGGACAGCTGGTCAGCTATTGGACTGACGGCGTTATGGGCACAGCCGATGATCGATTCGGTCAGGCGATTAACGATCCCGAATGGAATTTCCGGGTGACCGCCGTGGAAGCATTGGCCGCCCGGCTGCTCAAGAATAGCGATCCGGAACTGGCGAACCGCAGTCTTCAGATCGCTGAAGAAGACTGGAAGTATGCGGTCGAGGGCCTGAAAAAGGCGAAGCCCTTGCCGGAAGTTTACGGCGCATCCGATGAATTGGAACGGCTCTCGTACGGTGTTGTCGCATCCATCGACCTTTACCAGGCCACGGGAGACGACCATTATGCGAACGAAGCAGTCCTCCTCGCGGACCAGGTGCTGGCTTCGCAGGAACGTAACCTGCAACCGTGGACCATCCCCCTCACCGGCTATTTCTACACGGGCCCAAAGCGTGAAAATCTCTTTCATCGTTTTCACATCGGACAAGAGCAGGAGCCGATCATCGCACTGGTGCGTTTGTGCGAGGCGTTGCCGAACCATCCCAAATGGATGAAGTGGTATTCCGCCGTTGTCCTGCACTCGCAGTACTATCTGAAGGCAGCAGCAGTCGTTGATGAGCCATACAACGTTTTGCCCGCTGGCGTGTATCGGGAAAGCGAAGTGCGCTTGGTCCCGGAATCCAAAGACTGGACTCCGCTGCGCGCGGCCGATCGAGACGCCTATGTCCAGCAGGTCCGCCAGGGCCTTCCGCTTGGTGGCGATTACTATCTTCGACGCTTCCCTGTCTGGTTCGATTTTCGTGGTAACGACAGTGTGCTGCTGTCGCAGGCAAAGGCGCTCTCGGCGGCAGGTCAACTGCGCGGCGATCTTCCGTCCGAGAACTTGGCGGAGAAGCAGGCGCAATGGTTAGTTGGACGCAATCCGTTTTCGACTAGCCTGATGTATGGCGAGGGATACGACTGGACACCACTCTACAGCGTGCGTTCTGGCCCGATGGTCGGCGCGTTGCCCGTAGGGATGGAAACCAAGGGCGTACACGACGCTCCTTATTGGCCGACACAAATCTGCTGGACCTATAAGGAAGTGTGGGTGCAGCCCGTGGGACAGTGGATCTGGTTGATGCAGGACATCGCTGTTCCAGCGAGCGTTCGGGGCTGGGCTAATACGTCCAGTAATGAACCAGTGGAGTTCCGGGAACAAGGAAACGGTGCGACTCTCGTGGCGACGCTGAATTCTACCGATGGCTCCTTCGTGCTCCGCATACCCGAAGGCCACTATGACGTGCGTCAGGGGAAAACGCACACCGACATCACCGTTCTTCCTGGAGGCTCGTACGATGTTGACCTACGCCCCGGGAGTTTCTGGACCTTCAACGTCAGCAGCGAGAATGTCGGCAACAATGAAGTCGTTGTGCGGATATCTGCGGAAGGATCTGGCAATCACTCCTTCGCGATTCGCACGGACAACCTGGTATTGCAGGAACCGGCAACGCAGAAGATCGATCTGACAGGAGCGAAAGGCGGACAGGCAGTCTGGCATGCTCGCATTGCTTCACCGCAGTCGCCTTGGGTAGCCGTCGTCGTTCCAGACGGGGCACTGGACCAACGGCGGGAAGTTGCCGGCGCGAAAATGCCCTAATCTGCTGGGAAGTAGGTGAAGGGAGCTAATAGCTCCCTTCACTTTTTTTTGCGATCCGCTATTTCTTCGCTGGTTTCTTTCCGACTAATTCGTGTGAGGCAGTTTGGATGTTCCCGCGAAGCACGACGATGGATGCCCGCGGCAATTCAAACCTCGTCTCACGACCTGACTTCACTATCGCCTTCAGCGCCGGACCGTCAGGGTCTGCGACTCTCCGCAGAGGATCCCATCGGTACTGCGCCGTGCCAAATGTGACTACGTCAACCGAACCGGCGTATTGCGCTATCTCGTGTTTCTCGGCTTGAAACTCAACGCTCACTAAGTGCGGATTCTCCTGGTCCTTATTAATCATGAGCAGCGCCCATTGCCCGTCGGGACGTTTAACAGCGTAGGCAGTGACAAGGGTGTGACCGGCTGCATCCTTGACGTCGCTTGCCACTGAATAAAGTTGATGGAGATCCGCTCCGGGCTTCAGTCACTCGAGATTGATGAGCTGGCTGGCAAAGAACTGTCCCAGTGGCTGCGAAATCTGATCTGCCCTGTCAGTCTCGAACATGCCTAAATTTCCACTGGAGTGATTGCATCCAGGGAAGACTCCTTCGGGGATGTAATGGAAGTAATAGACGCCGCGAACTCCAGAATCCAAGGAAGCTCCGATGTAATCGGCGAGCCAGAGGGCGCCGAAAATCTCCACCGCGGATTCCGACGACTGAGACGATATGTTGCTCTCGGTAATGTACAGGGGCGTGGTAGCGGGAACGCCATCTTCGTGCCAGACATCTACGATGTGTGAGACAAGGGTGGGTTCGTCGTACAGGTTCGTCCAGTTGTAATTGCACGGCGGGAACGGGTAATGCTCGAAGGAGAAGAACGCCAGATCGGAAAGCCGCTTGGGACTTTTCAGATAATCAATGAAGCGGCCCGTCCATGAGGTTCGGCCGGTGTCGTCGGCCCCAACTTCAATATCTTTATTCTGTCCTGGTGAAGATGGATCCACCCAACTTAATGGACGGATCGACTTTGTGGATCGCTTCGGCGAACTGCAGATAGAGCGCAGCGTAATCTTCAGGCAGCATGTAGTGTCCGTCGGGTTCCTCGCCCATCTCGACGTACGAGATCGGATAGTGGCGCGCCTCCAGATAGCGAATCTGTGCCGCCGCATCTTCCGGTGTGCTGTAAATCATTGCGATTGGAACCATCGCCGGCAAGCGAGTTCCCTACTTTCGCTGCGATGTTGCTTTGAATCAAATTGATTGGCGAAGCACCCGCCGCTAGCGTCCTTTGTAACGCGTGCGCACGGAATAAAGCGTGGTGTGCGTAAGAATGTAGAGTGTCTTGCCGTCGCTGCCGCCAAACAGCAACTGCAACGGCCGGTCTGGGACCTTGATGGTGTCCGTCAATGTTCCGGACGCGTTGTAGACAGAGATCTGTCCGCCTGCGATGTAGACGTTTCCCTGCTCGTCGACGGCAAGTCCTTCCCCACCCTGCTCGGCAAAGAGAGCCGGCGATGAGATAGATCCGTCATTTTTCACCGTCACGCGCCATGTTTTCGCCTCGGACTCATCGGAAATGTAAAAGGGGGTTCCGGGAGTGGCGGGCGCCAGGCCGAACGCGCGAATCACGTCATGCATCCGAACGCCATAGTAGAGGTCGTTGTCAATGAAGTCCTGTTGCACGGGAATGAAGACACTACGGTCGGGTGAGACGAATTGCCATGGTCGAGGAGCCGTAATCGCCTCGGTGAAGTCGTTCTCGTTGCGCCAGTGATCGACCGCCAGCACCGGCGTCATTCCCGGACGCGCAACTGCTCGCTCGGGCTGCAGCAGAGTAATGGACTCGTCGTGCGACTCCGGGCGAAACGCATACACAACATCTTTATCGGCATAGGAAACAACCAGCAGATCGCCGGAGCGATCGAATGCCAAGTTCACCGGCTGCAGCGGATTGTCGCGGACCTTGCTGATGTGCTGCGAAGCGTCATTCCAGCGATAGATGCTGTTCCAATGCGCGTCCACAAAGTACGGATCGCCCGAGGGTCCCACGGCTCCCCCGGAGATGTTGAAGAATCCGCCTGCAAGTCGGGTGACCGACGCGCCCGGCTCAAGCACTGCCGGCTGAGTAGCAACTACCGCGCGCGGCGCCTTACCGAAGATGTCGAGCCAGGAGAATTCACGGTCGCGAATTGCGATCTGATGCGTTTGATCGTAGACCGAGTTATCGAACGACGCCTTGCTGTCGCTATAGCAATGGAAGTTGCGGAAGTGAATATTGGATGAGTCGGTGATCACGGCCGCGTAGGAAAACGGCTGATATGTGCTGACCACGCGATACGAGTGGTAGTTGGCGAAAGTGATGTTGCTGGAGTTCTGAACCTCTATGGGCAGTGCGAGCGCGCCTTCGCCACTTTCCTCTTCGGTCTGCAGCGCGTAAATGGACCAGTTGGAGGCGCAACGCACAATGATCTCGTTGCGGACATGGTGTTCACTCGACAGCTCGTAAATGCGGCCCGGTGTAGACGTGTCGGAGATATAAAGCCCAGCCTGCGCGAAAGTGCTGGGAGTCCAGATGTCGACGAACGTTCCGCCGCCGCCATTTGTGATCCACAGACTGGGGTACTGCGCGTTCCATTTTCTGAGGATGTTCGAGTCGGCAGTGTGCGTGTTGTTGTAGATGTCCCAACTGCGACGGCGATCGGGATTGGCGCTCAGATCGGAAGTGCCGTGGCCGCCGAGGAAGCGCACGTCGCTCATCATGGAGTGCTCGCCAGCCATCCACTTGGCAGCTACCGCGCGCGGGTTGATGCCATTGGTGTACAGGCCGATGCCGGTAACGATATTTGTACCACCCTGCGGCGTTTCCAGCAGCGGCTTGACCTCGCCTGCACCCTGAAACGCCGCCGTCGAATCAGCCAGGAAGATGCGCGTCACGCTCGGATGCAGACCGATCAGAACCGTGTCGGGCTTGAGCACAATTGAATCGGAAACGAGATACTGTCCGGCGGGGAAATAAAGCGTACGGTGCTCGGTAATCGCTTTTCGTAGAACCGCGGTGTCATCGGTGACGCCATCCCCATGCGCACCAAGCGTGCGGACGTTGACCCACGTATTCATCGGCGGAAGCGCCGCGATATCCGATGCCGTTGGCGACGGCATAGCGTCGAGAAGCGAAGCTAGGTAGACGTCGCGAATGGAAGCTGTGTCCCCGATATCATCGAAATGAAGTCCGTGAGAGAAGGTATTCACTTCATACGTGGGCCCCTTGCCCGCGATCTGAGAACCGCTCTCGCGCCAAGAGAAAAATACCGGGACATTGTGGCAAACGACATTCTCCATGTTGATTTCGGTGTGCGCGTTCTTCTCGTTGCCGATCACGAAGGCGGGGCCGCTTATGCCGTCGAGGCGCGCATCCTTGACCCATAGCTGTTCCGCATAGCCCGGATCGATGGCGAGTGCGGTCGGCACGTTTTTGAACTGCGGACGCACCAGCACCAGACCGGCTTCGTGCTCGCGGATGGCAACTTCGCGCTGCCCCTCAAACGTCGCGTCGATAACAGTAAACTGCCAGCCTGGAGAAGGCTTGCGCGTCCATATACCGTATTGACCTCCGAAAAAGTGAACATCTTCGGCGACGTTGCCGCCGTCGTGGATGCCCGCGAGTCCGGAACCAATGCGGAAATCGACGTGCGCCATGTAGCTGTGCTGCGCATAACGCGCCCGCACGCCCACCGCTCCGGGATTGCTATCCTGGATCTCAAGATCGACGTTGCTCATCGCTGAGTAAAACGTGCCTGGATTGGCATCGTGGACCTGCGGCTCGGCTCCCGCTGGCGTCGGTAGCGCGGGATGATTCCCCGCGAAGAACACCATGTATGCCGGTCCTTTCTGGAAGAATGGCTCATGAGGAGCAACCAACAAAACCGGGCGCGTGGCCCCGTATCCGATCAGTCGTATTCCGGGCCAAATGTGGATCGTACGAGTGAGCCGATAACGTCCGGATGCCAGAAAGACAATTCCCTCGCGCCGGGTCCCTGCGACCTTATCGATGGCCTGCTGGAGGGCGGACGTGTCGTCACCCGTTCCATCGCCGTAAACAGAAGACGCCGATGGCGTGACATAAACCGCGGCGGGATCATCCAGTCGCTGCAGATAATAAGAGGAAGCTAATAGGGCCGGTACACAAGACAGCGCGAGAAACAGCAGAACGAATCGTTTCAGCATAGAGCCTCGGTGCTCCTAGGGCTGCCCGCAAAGAAGCAGATCACGATGCCAGGCACTATAAGAGAGCACATGGATCGGTTTGTAACGATTCATTACTATGTCTGGCCAGGAAGAGTTCGTAAAGGAGTTTTTTGTCCAAGCAGAGCATGTCGGCGAAACCTAACCACCGAGCTCGTACGTGGCCTGCGAACGGGCAAGTGTAGCCCTTATCTATTGCTCACAGTACATAATGGAATGGATAGATCACGAAAAGAGGAGCGAACTAATGGTAATTGTCCAGGAAGATGTCGGGACCTAA
>CAZBCQ010000136.1:0-9103 GCA_964490255.1 uncultured Terriglobales bacterium
CTCCATGTTCCCTGTTCCTCTCCCCTCTCACCGTCATTTAAACTCGTCTCGTGAACGCTGAGATCGTCGCGATCGGGTCCGAACTTCTCACCCCTTATTTCCAAGACACTAATTCCCTATTCCTCACCGAAAAGTTGAACGAAATTGGGGTTGAGGTGGCGTTCAAAACCATCGTCGGAGATAACCGCCGTAACCTAACTCAGGCGGCACAAACTGCCCTTGGGCGCGCAGAGATTGTCATCTTCATGGGCGGTCTCGGACCAACGGAAGACGATCTGACGCGCGAAAGTGTTGCCGAGGCCCTCGGCCGCGACCTGAATCGTGATCCCGAGCTGATTACAGCCCTCTACAAGATGTTCGCCGAGCGCCGCCGTCGCATGTCCCCGAATAACGAAAAGCAGGCCGAAGTGATCGACGGCGCGACCGTACTGAAGAACAGATTTGGCACTGCGCCAGGTCAGTGGCTCGAAGCCGAGTATGACGACCGCCAGCGCTACATCATGCTGCTGCCCGGACCTCCCTACGAACTCAAACCGATTTTCGAAGAGCAGTGTCTCCCTCTTCTGCGCAAGCATGTGTCGCCGCAGTTTATCGCTCGACGCACATTGCGCATCGCCATGATGGCCGAGTCTGAGTGCGACGCGCGCATTTCGCCCACCTACAAAGCTGCTGATGATGTCGACACCACCATTCTTGCCACGGGTGGCGAAATCCAGCTGCACATGCGAACGAGAGCAGAGACGCAGGAGATCGCAGAAGCGCGTGTGGAAGAGCTGGCTGTGAAGATCGAAGAGGAACTGGGCGACTTCGTGTATTCCCGGGGTGAGCCCCTGGAAGACGTCGTTGGCCTTCTGCTTCAACTCAAGAATTCCACGCTGGCAGTTGCCGAATCGTGTACGGGAGGTATGCTCGGCAGCCGCATCACGCAGATCGGCGGCAGCTCACGATATTTTCTCGGCGGTGCCATCGTTTACTCGAACGATCTGAAGACTCTGTTCGCGAATGTGCCACCCATGCTGATTGCCCAGCATGGCGCCGTTAGCCAGGAAGTGGCGCAGGCATTAGCAGAGGGCGTTCGCGACGAATGCCAGGCCACTTACGGATTAGCAATCACGGGAGTTGCAGGCCCGACCGGAGGCACAGAGGAGAAACCGGTCGGTCTCGTGTACCACGCTCTCGCCGACGAACACGAAACAGCGGTTGTGGAGCGCCGATTCCCCGGTGACCGCGAGCGTATTCGCCGCTTCGCAACCCAGCAGGCGTTGGATATGTTGCGAAGAAAACTGATCAACAGTTGAGTTTCGAACTGATTAGAGTGGCGTAGTTGGTCGCTAGCGGCCGTAGCATGATGGCTACTAGCTACCAGCTACCCGACGCGATCACATGAGGTTATTCGTAGCACTCGACATCCCGCCCGAAATCCGCGAGCGTATTACTCGCTTCGTGGAAGGTCTGCAGCGGTACGCGCCCGATGCGAACTGGGTGAAGGCTGCGTCCTATCATGTCACGCTGAAATTCATCGGCGAGAAATCTCCTGATGACGCCGAGCAGCTAAAACGTGTCCTCTCGGAAATCACCAGTTCGCCAGTGAAAATCGCGTTTCGCGGCTTCGGTTTCTTCCCCAACGCCAATTCGCCTCGCGTGTTCTGGGCAGGTATGGAACACGATGAGGCGCTGCCCCAACTCGCACGCGCCGTCGATCAGGCCTGTTCGGGAATCGGCATCCCTCGTGAAGAACACGACTATCGGCCTCACCTCACCCTGGCGCGCGGAGGCTCCGGCTCACCCAAGCCAAAGCGTGGAGAGCGCGCCAATCCAAAGCTCAAACATCTCGCGGAAAAGTTGCAAGCCTTTCCGGCTCCTGACTTCGGTACAATGACCGCGCAGGAATTCTTTCTATACGAAAGCAAATTGTCCCCAGCCGGAGCACAATACACGAAGCTGGAACGATTCGCTCTGCTGAAATGAAGTAGCGCCGGCGTTTCGCCCACGTCGTGGAAACATCGCGACCAGCTCGCGACAAAACTTATGCTGATCTTTTACGTCATCATCGCCGTAATTTCCTATCTCCTCGGCTCCATCCCCTTCGGCTACATCCTGGTGCGGCTGTTCCGCGGCGAAGACGTTCGAGCCACCGGCAGCGGCAATATCGGCGCGACGAACGTGATGCGTTCAGGATCAAAGGGACTCGGAATTGCTACTCTTGTTCTCGATGCTGCCAAAGGCTATTGCGCGGTTGCACTAGCCGCCGGTTTCTCGGAATCGATATTTACGTATCAAATCGATGGGACCTATGCCGTCGACAAATCGATTGCCATGGCCCTTGCCGCTGCTTTCGCGATCCTCGGACACATCTTCCCCGTCTGGCTCAAATTCAAAGGCGGCAAAGGGGTTGCCACCGGGGTTGGCTCTTTTCTGGCTCTTGCCCCTAAAGCCGTGCTTGTAGTGCTGCTGATCTTCGCTGCAATCGTCGCAGTCTCGCGTTACATTTCACTCGGATCCATCGTAGCCACCGCTGCCTTTCCGGTCTTCGCTTTTCTCCTGTATCGAGGTAACATCACGCCCGCATTCGTGATCACAACCTTGGGTGCGGCTGCTCTCATCATTGCCAAGCACCACCAGAACATCCGCCGTCTCCTTGCCGGAACCGAAAATCGTTTCGGCAGCAAGAAAGGCGCAAGCGCATGAGTGAGATCGCTGTCATCGGCGCGGGTGCTTGGGGAACGGCCCTGGCCATCGTCCTCGGACGGAAGGGTACCCATCGCATATCGCTCTGGGCTTACGAGAAAGAAGTTTACGAATCGATCTGTCAGCGTGGCGTGAATGAACTGTTTCTCCCCGATCTGCCGGTCCCCCTCGGCATCGCCGCCACCAACAGGCTCGAAGAAGCGCTGCGCAATGCGAAGCTCGTGGTCAGCGTAATGCCCTCTCATCACACTCGCCGAATTTTCCAGCAGATGGCGCCTTATCTCTCTCCGGAAACCATGTTCGTCAGCGCCACCAAAGGCGTGGAGAATGAAACCCTCCTGCGCATGTCACAGGTGATCACCGAAGTGCTGTCGACTAACGGTTCCTCTTCCGTACGCATCGGCGCCCTCAGTGGCCCTTCCTTCGCGAAAGAAGTTGCGCGCGGAGATCCAACCGCCGTCACGATTGCCTCTACAGATTCAGAGCTCGCCAGCCTGGTACAACGCGAGTTCAGCGATCCCAATTTTCGTGTCTACACCAACACCGATATCGCCGGAGTCGAACTCGGTGGCGCACTGAAAAACGTCATAGCCATCGCTGCCGGTGTCTGCGACGGACTCGGCCTCGGCCATAACACCATCGCCGCGCTCATCACCCGTGGCTTGGCTGAAATTACGCGCCTCACCGTTGCTTGCGGCGGACGTCCCGAGACCATGGCAGGACTTGCCGGTCTTGGAGACCTCGTCCTCACCTGCACCGGAGGCCTGTCGCGTAACCGCACCGTTGGCGTGGAACTTGGCAAAGGACGCAAGCTCGACGAAATCATCGCCGGCATGCATGGCATGGTTGCCGAAGGCGTCCTGACCACCAATGCCGCCGTAGGCCTCGCGCGCAAGCACAGTGTCGAGATGCCCATAACCGAGCAGATGTACGCCATTCTGCATGAAGGCAAGTCGCCTCGCGAAGCCATCCGCGAGCTCATGACGCGCCGCGGCACCAGCGAAGTTGGGCTCTACGCCTCCTGATTGATCCCTGAACGCAAAATAAAACGGCAGCCCGTAGGCTGCCGTTTCCGTTCAATGCTTAGGCCTTAGTGCCTAATTAATTTCGGTTGGTCGCCGTTATCGCTCAGATTGCTGTCACCACTGCTAGCGCCGTTGCCATTATCGGTGGCATCGACGTTGCGCTTGTGAATTCCGACCGGTATGACGGTCAGCGAGTCCGCCAGCTTAAAGTTCACGACTGACTCCGAAGCGAGCGCCACCTGCTGTCCTTTCGTAGCGCCCTGGACAGCCGTCCCGCCGCCCGCGCCCACGCCAGCACCGATCGCAGCGCCTTTGCCGCCGCCGATCAGACCGCCGATCAATGCGCCGGCCAAGGCGCCGCCGCCAACCTTCGCCGCGGTATTCTTACCGCGACCTTTCCCTTCCTGCTGCCATTGCTCCGTACTGACCTGATACGTCTTCCCATTCACCGTAAGCGCAGTCAACTTAAGCGCCAGCGATGAATTGCCGGAGAAGTGTCCAGCATCCTTCGCATCCGTCACCTGTCCCGTTACATCGGAATTCGCCGGAATCACCACCTTCTCGCCGACAACAATCGGCTGCGCCAGCGTTCCGTGAAAAACGTCCCCGGGATGATTGCGCCCTGAATCCAACGATTCCACCAACCGCACTGCCAACTGCGTTCCATCCGGAATCGTGACTTTCTGAACCGGTGGTGGCGGCGGAGGCGGTGGAGCAGCCTGCTGCACCGGCGGCTCATTCTGAGCCACCACGGGAGCCGCAGCTGGCGCTTCATCCTGCTCTTTCATATGACCAGCTCTGGGCTTCGCTGTTTTACGCTCTCTCTTTTCCGGGGCCGGAGTCGGCGCCGGAGCGGGCGGTGCCGCTTGCTCCACCGGAGGCGGCGTTTGCGCCACTGTGGGTGGCGCGGACTGCAGGTTGTTCACCACCGTCTTCACGCCCGCCACCTTCGCCGCGTCGATGCCAGCCAGGCTCCGTTCCGCGTCGGAAGCTACATTCCCTGACAGGGTAACCACCCCGCCCGAAGACTGCACGGCAATCTGACCTTTGTTCGTGATCGCCTGATCCGCCTGGATCTGGCTCTGCACATCGGATGTCAGCTTCGCATCCGTCGGCGCGTGGCTGCAGCCTACCGCCAGCGCCACCGAGACCAGCAGAGCCAGCAGAACAATCTGCACTGGAATTTTCGTATTCTTTTGCATAATCATTGCACCCTCAGCACTGCAATCGTTTTCACGACCCGAATCCTGCCCCTTATATACATGAACTATATACATGATCCCAACGGTTTCGGCGATCAAGATTAAGACCTAGGCCTTTGGTTTCCTGAGCTTACAACACCGGTACATTCCTTTTCATTCGTTCTAAACCCGGATTTCACGGTTTTGACGCGGTGGCGATTTGGGAATACATCTCGCTTTCCAAATAGCTCCTATCGCTGAATTTCCCATGACTCCCCGCCCCTATTGTGATAAAAAAGGCGGCCACTGAAATGAGGCTCTCCTCTTGAACCCAAGTCACTTGCCGATCCAGGTAGAACGGAGCGACTTCGACCCGTCTGTCGGATTCCAGTATTACGTTTACTTCAAGCCTTACATGATGGAAGAAGAGGGCGGCGGTATCGTTCATCAGCGCATGCCCGTAGAAACAGCCGTGTCAGTGAACGAAAACGGTGATCTGGCCGATTTCACCTTTGAGCTGCCAAAATCCTGTCGCAACGATCACGCGCTCACGTTCCTTCGCCGCCATCAAGGAGTCAATTACGTCCCTCCGCGCGTATTTATTGATGTCCCCGGCCAGAATGGCGATGCTGTAATTCGTGCGGCTGCAAACCTGGATCTCGATCTCGCCGGCCGCATCGTCGGCATGGAAATTCTCTGGGCGCCTCCGGAAAAGGCCAACTAGGGCGAGCCCTGGCATACCATCTCGGCTTCCCTGTAACATTCAGTTATGACCACTGTGGCGGCCTTTGTCCTTACCGGCGGTAAGAGCAGCCGCATGGGCGAGGAAAAATCTGCGCTCCTTTTAGACGGCCATACACTGCTCGAGCGTGCCATCGAGATCGCTCGCGCTGCCAGTGCAAACGTTCGGCTACTTGGTACTGCCTCCCTTGGTGTCCCACCTCTGCCTTCTTTTGACACATCTGGGATCGAGATCGACATCATTCCCGATCGCTTCCCCGGCTGCGGGCCTCTCGCCGGAATCGATGCCGCTCTCTCTGCCACGAACGCTGATTTGAACTTCATTCTCTCCGTGGACACGCCCTTCGTCCCGACGGCCTTCGTTCGCTATCTTGTGGACCGCGCAAGCGCGAACGACGCGCTCGTCACCTATCCGCGCCCTAGCTCCGGATACCAGCCGCTTTGCGCTGTCTACCGCAAGCAATTCGGGCCAATTGCCGAGGCCGCATTGCAAAGTGGCAAGTATAAGATCGATCCGCTTTTCGCGCGCGTACCCAGTTGCACAATCGATGACGCCGAATTGAGAAAACTGGGATTCACCGACGAAATCTTCGATAATCTGAACACGCCTGACGATTGGGAGCGGGCACAACAGCGGCTGCATACGCGATGAGCGACCCACAGCAAAATCCGTATATCGAGTTCAAGCACGTGCACAAAGCCTTTGGCTCGCGCGTGGTTCTCGACGACGTCAGCTTCTCCGTCATGCCCGGAGAAACGGTTGCCATCCTCGGACGCAGCGGCGTCGGCAAGTCGGTTTCGCTCCATCACATTATGGGTTTTCTCAAGCCGGACTCCGGCCGCGTGATCGTCGCCTACCAGGACATCACCGACTACACCGAAGAAGAGCTGGAACGCGTTCGCAAAAAAGTAACAATGGTGTTTCAGAACGGCGCTCTGTTTGACTCGCTCACCGTCGGCGAGAACGTCGCATTCCCGCTGCGCGAGCGCGGCGATCTGGACGAAGGCCAGATCTACCAGATCGTGGACGGCCTTCTGGACATGGTAGGTGTAAAGTCCATGCGCGAGTCTTTGCCCGCAGATTTGTCCACTGGAATGAAGCGATCCGTTGCGATTGCGCGCGCTCTGGCAGCGCAACCCGAAGCCATTCTCTACGACGAGCCCACCACGAACGTAGATCCACTAATGGCCCAGCTCCTCGGGGATCTCATCAAGAAGTTAAAGTTTCAGTTGAAGCTGACCAGCGTCGTCGTCACCCATGACATGCGCCTGGCTCAAAAGGTCGCCGACCGTGTCGTCTTCCTGCATGAAGCAAAGGTTGTGTTTTATGGAACGCCGGAAGAGATGATTCGTAGCTCGCAGGAGATCGTGCGCGAGTTTATCGAACTCGACAGCCCCAGCATCGACCAGTTCCGCCATCGCCCCGAAGCGGAAGCGCCTCCAAGCATTAGGATTTGACAAGAGATTTCAAACCCGAGCGTAACGAGGGAACCCTAGGTCACCAAGAACCTCCGCGTCGCTAGTGCCGCGCATCTGCCTGCTTTTGGCACATGTGGGTCTACCCAACCTAGAATCCCTGCGCCACCAATCTCTCCAGCGAAATCGCTCCCTCCGCGCGCTCCCCGCCCATCATCTTCTCAACGTACTTCGCAATGATGTCCGTCTCCAGATTGATGGGATCGCCCGGCTTCAGTGACTGCAGGTTCGTCATCTCGCAGGTATGCGGAATAATCGCAATCGTCACCTGATTGCCTTCCATCTTAGCAACCGTCAAGCTGATCCCTTCGATCGCGATCGATCCCTTGAACACCACATACCGTTCCAGTTCTTCCGGGATCTCTATATGCAGCCAGAAATCGTCAGCGCCTTGAATCTTCTCCAATCCCAGGAACTTCCCGGTGCCATCGACATGCCCCTGCACCATGTGTCCGCCCAATCGTCCATCAACCTTCATGGGCAGCTCCAGGTTGACCAGCGCCCCTTCGGTGATGCGCGAGAACGACGTGCGGACCCAGGTCTCTTCCGCCAGATCGGCACCGAAGTGATCGGGTGCGGTGTCCACCGCCGTTAAACAGACGCCGCTCACGGCAATGCTGTCACCCGTCTTCAATTCACGCGTAAGATTTTTTGCCGCAACCGTGAGTCTCCGCTTTCCGGCAATGTGCTGAATGCTCTCAACTCTTCCGACTTCTTCTACCAAGCCAGTAAACATAAGTGCCTCACTCTTCCCCATAGGGATCTCGTAAGTATCCTTCGACTGCGAAATCTTCTCCGAACCGGTGCAGCCGGAAACTCTTCACGTAAGCCGCTTCTTGCAAATTGCTGAAGCCGCGTCCGCCTGCGAATGGCACCGAGCCAGTGCCGGCCAGAATCTTCGGCGCATAATACAGGAAAATCTTATCCACCAGCCGGCCTTCCAGCGCGGCCCAATTGACCATCGCACCGCCTTCGATCAGAACACTCGTGATCCCCAGATCTCCAAGCCGCTCCATCGCACGATGCATATCAGGACGCCCATCCGGCCATGCCAGTGGGACTTGTTCGACGCGAATTCCCAGCGCTTCCAGCTCCGCCTTGCGCTTATCGTCAGGAAACGAGCAGAACACCAGTACATCCTGATGATCCCCAGCAGTTTGTGCAATCTCTGAATCCAGCGGCAATCGCAATCGCGAGTCGAGAATCACCCGCAGTAGGCGGCGTCTGCGTGGCAGGCCGCTGCGGTCCGTAAGCAGCGGATCATCCGCCAGAACCGTACCCACCCCGACCATGATCGCGTCGCTCGCATGCCGCAGTTGCTGCACATGTTCGCGGGCTTCGTCGCTGGTAATCCACCCCCCACTAGAGCCGCCTGCGCCCGGTGCCGGCAGCGCATCATCGCTTGGAGGAGGAGCGATCTTCCCATCCAGCGTCATACCGGCCTTTAGAATGACCAGCGGCCGCTTCGTGCGCACATACTTTGCAAAAGCCTCATTGAGATGTTTTGCCTCTTCGGCTAGCAATCCAACGTGAACCTCGATGCCAGCATCGCGCAACTTCTGAAAACCTCGGCCGCTCACTTCCGGATTCGGATCCTGCATCGACGCGAACACGCGCTTGATGCCCGCTGCAATGACGGCATCGGCGCACGGACCCGTTCGACCGTGATGCGAACAAGGCTCAAGGTTTAGATAGAGCGTCGCTCCGCGAGCACGCTCGCCAGCCTGCTCTAGCGCCAGTACTTCCGCGTGCTTCAGGCCATCGTAGGTATGGAAGTCACTGCCAACAATCTGACCCTTGGCATGGACAATGACAGCTCCCACCGCGGGATTCGGTGAAGTAAGACCCACCCCTTCGCGCGCAAGCTCAAGCGCGCGCCGCATGAACTTCTCGTCTTGTGAAGTTGTTTGCATTCAGAGTCTGTAGTCGGGATTCGTTCTCGCCGGAAGCACCGACGTTACCGCTGAAACACCGCCTTACGGTGGAAGAGCG
>CAZBCQ010000136.1:9203-11710 GCA_964490255.1 uncultured Terriglobales bacterium
CGGTGGAAGAGCGGCCCTTCAGGGCCGCGTTATCGTCCAGAAAGCATGGGACTTTAGCCCCCAAACTGGCTTCTATTCGAACAGCGAATCCACGAACGCTTCCGCATCGAACCGCAACAGGTCGCCGGCTTTCTCGCCGACGCCGACGTACCGAACCGGCAATCCTAACTCGTTCGAGATCGCGACCACGATTCCACCTTTTGCCGTGCCGTCCAACTTGGTCAGCACGATTCCGGTCACACCGGCCGATTCCGTGAACAGCTTCGCTTGCTGCAAGCCGTTCTGACCCGTCGTCGCGTCCACGACCAGCAAAGTCTCGTGCGGCGCGCCCGTGATGATCCGTTGCGCAGTGCGCCGCATCTTTTCCAGTTCCGTCATCAGACTGGATTTCGTGTGCAATCGCCCGGCAGTATCTACGATCACGTAGTCCAGATTGCGCGCCTTTGCGGCCTGCAGCGCATCGAAGAGCACCGCCGCAGGATCTCCGCCCGGCTTCGTCTTGATCACTTCTGTGCCTGTACGATCTCCCCAAACCTCAAGTTGCTCGATGGCCGCCGCACGAAACGTATCGGCAGCGCAGAGCACTACATTCTTCCCATCTGCCCGGAATACGTTCGCCAGTTTGCCGATTGTCGTGGTCTTTCCCGTCCCATTGACGCCCACCACCATGATGACTTCGGGATCGCCATCCACCACCTGCACCGGTGGCACATTGGCTCGCAAGAGAACGTTGCGGACCTCTTCCTTCAATAATCGCTTTAACTCGGCCACATCGCCGATCTGTTTGCGTGCCGCTTTCTCGCGCAGTGCTTCCAACAACTGCTCGGTTGTCTTCGTACCCAGGTCCGCGCCGATCAGTGTCGCTTCCAGATCGTCCAGGGTGCTGCGATCGATCTCCCCGTTCAGCGAAACCACTTCCTCGATGCGCTCGCTCAGGTTCTCGCGTGTGCGCGAGACCGCCTGCTTCATGCGTTCGAAGATGGTCTGTTTTTTCGGTTCTTCTTCGGTGCTGCCAAATAAGGTCTGAATCATGAATGTCGGCCTGAGTTCGTGCCTCTAGCTGAACCCGCACGAACTTCGGAATCTTTCATTATACGAGGGCGCACCCTGACGACAGCTGCGAGTGAAAACCACGCGACGCATTTCACGAATATTCACTGATCAATTTGACCGTGACCGTGCAACGAACCGTTTTGAGTTTTTGAAATTCGGATAAATTTATCCGTGAGATCCGTGAAATCTGTGGCGTTTTTTCGGAAATCCGTAGCGGGTTTTTAGCTTGCGGTGACTGCTTCCGTTGAGGGTGCATCGCTGGCTGCTGGGATCGCAGCCGGATCGGCTTCCCCTTCCACTGTGGCGGCGCGCTTCACGCGAATCTCGCCGCGCTCGAAAATGCGCGTCAGGGCCTGCACCACCTCTGCGTCAAACTTATTTCTCGTGAGCGACTGAATGATTCGAATCGCGTAGTCCGGCTCTTTGGCCGATTGGTACGGACGGTTCGTTGTCATTGCATCAAAGGTATCCGCCACCGCGATGATTCTCGCCGGCAACGGAATATCGTCGCCCTTGAGTCCATAAGGATAGCCTTTCCCATCCAGCGACTCGTGGTGCAACTCGATCCCGGGGATCATTTCTTTCAGTTGCTCGACCGGGCGCAGGATATTCGCTCCCCGCACCGTATGCGACTTCATTACCTCATACTCTTCCGCAGTCAACGCGCCTGGCTTCTTCAAGATTCGATCTTCAATGCCGATCTTGCCCACATCATGCAACTGGGCGGAGATCCGGATCTTCTCCACTTCTTCCTGTGCCAGTCCAAGTTCCTTGGCGATCAGCATGGAGAACTTGGTTACACGGTCGGAATGGCCGCGCGTGTACGGATCCTTTTCGTCGACTGCGCCGGCGAGCATCTGGATCGAGCCCAAAAAGAGTTCCCTGTTTTCCGCCGCAGCATGGCGCAAATCCGCAACCAGGTGCTCCAGATCCTCGCTCATGTAGTTGAACGTCTGCGCGAGTTCTCCGATTTCGGTTCGACTCTTGAGATTGACGCGCCGCGAGAAATCGCCGCGTGCAATCGCGCGGCTGCTCTCCGTGAGAATCTCGATCGGCGTGGTGATCCAACGCGCCGCCATAATACCGACCAGGCAACTCACGAGGATGGCTGCCAGCGCCAGCAGTTTCGCGGTGTGCTGCATCTCGTACACGCCGCGATACGCCTCTTCCTGCGGCTTCTGCGCGATTACAGCCCAATCCAGCGTGGGAACGGGACTGTAAGTCCCCAGCATTGGTGTCTTCCGATCGTCTTCATTCGTATTGAACTCGTAGGTAGCAACCCAGCGAACGCGGCCTGCGGAATCGACGAAGCTCTTCACGATGTCCATCTTCGTCATGTTCTGACCGGTAGCAAGGTGGGTCGACTGAGGTGCCGCCACCAGCCGTCCCTGGCGATCGACTGCATAGGCCAACAGGCCGCCTTTACTTACCTGTTCGAGATCGTTCAAGAGGAA
>CAZBCQ010000137.1:0-4195 GCA_964490255.1 uncultured Terriglobales bacterium
TAAGTCCTTCAGAATGCCGGATGTACAGACGCACTACCTCGTAAGTACCTGTATTTGCATCACGCAGAGGGGAGGGGGAGGAGTGATAAATTCGTAAACAGCAGCTGCCTCGCTCCAGCAGCGCTCAGGCAAGTAGTCGCGAGTCCACGATCTCGCAATAGTCCATCAGTTCGGCAAACGTCGTCAGGAAGACGGGTCGGAGCTGTTGCTTCTGCGTCTCCGTCAACTCAGGCAGCGTGAGCAGATATCGGATGTTGATGAGAGACGTTTCCAGTTCCAGCAGCTCGCGAGACAGGGCGGGCATTTCCGAGTCTATGGCCATGGTAGCTTCGTGGACGCGAAATCGATGCGACATGAAATACCATCCGACTGGACGGCAAAACAGGCTCTCAAGCGCTATGCGCTTCGAGAAGGTCGTAAATGGCCATCAGCTCAGCTTGCGATTGCAGCAGTATCGGCCGGAGTCGCCGCTTCTGCTCGTCCGTCACTCCCTGCATCGTGAGCAGATATTCGATGTTCGTGATTCGAGTTTCCAGTTGGAGAATCTCTTGCGCTACATTTGTGTGACGCCGATTCATCTTCAGTATTTTGGCTCGCATAGGAAAACCGTTTTACTAGAGTATGGGGCCGTTATCGGTACGGTACGTCGTGTGACCGAATTTAACTGTGACGGTGCTCACGAAATGGACAGAAATCGCAAGCTGGGCAAAGTGTCGGATTCCGTCTTAGGGCGAAACAGTCTCAGGACGAGCTATTAGGCAAGAAAGAACGATGAACGTGTCGATTAGTGAACTGTGCAGTTGGTGAACTTTGTAGTCCGTCAGGCACCTTCCAGAATGCGAAAGTCGCGCTCAACCGCGCCCTCCAGCAATTTTTTGGCGGCCCGGTAGTCCGGGCTCTCATAGGTCGCAATCGCCTGCTCGACCGAGTCGAACTCGATCAGCACCGATCGCTGCGTCACGCCCGCCTCGTAGGTCTTCACGGCGACGCCGCGTGAAAGCACACGGCCTCCGCCAGCTTGAACCGCAGGCCCGGCAAGTTTGCCGTACTCGCCCACGGCAGCCGGATTCGAAATCGACCGGTAGAAAACAGCCCAGTAGCCTTTGGCCATTGTGTTTCGCCTCGCAAATTGGAATGAGAAAGATGGTACTCGAACTCCGTGAACGGAACATCAACATGAAAACAAAGAAGCCCGGGTCTCTCGCCCAGGCTTTCAAACAGAATAACTGAAAATGACAGACTTGATTGGCTGACAGACTGATCGACAAAAAGCTACTTTGCTGCCCTTGGCTTACTGACCTTACTGAGCAAGTCTTTCGATGATTGCTGGAATGGCCCTTCGACGCTCGCCGCGTCTGTCAGGACTTCTTTCGCCTGCGCCATTTGGTTTGACTTGGCGTAGGCATAGCCCAAACGGTAGAGCGTGATGGAGGACTTCACTGGATCGCTTTTCACCATCGTTGCTGCGGTCTTCAATTCGGTGATTGCCAGCGCCGTCTTGTCTTCGCGCAGCAACGAGTAGCCAAGGATCTCATGTGCGAATCCTTCAGTTACTTTTGCATTCGGGCTCGTGTCTGTTTTCGCGAGTTCGATCAATTTGCGCGCGTATGCTGCGCCCTTGGCGACATATGTCGGCTTGGGATCTTCGACGTAGGCATTCGCCAGCAGCGTGAGCAATCCCATATTGTTGGGATCGGCGGCCAAAGCCTTCTCGCCGAATTCGGAGAGCTTGGCCGTATCATTCATTTCCGCCAGCGACTCCACGGCTACGAGATTTGCGTTCCTGGCGTTGGGACTGCCGGCAAATGCCTTGGAATAGATTTCGATCTCGGCCATCCGGTGCTTGGGATCGGGATCGGCGACAACGGCGTTGTAGGCTGCTGCGTCAAGATACCCGTAGGTGGTTTGGGCAGCATCTTTCTCCGCGCCCTGCAGGCCGTTGATGACTTTCGCCCCGCGCACGGCGTAATCCAGGACCTTCGCGGGATCTTTCGCCTGCTGTGCCAGGTCAACCTGTGACTGGAGGATGTCGAGTACGTTGGGCATGGCCGCGAGCGCTTTATCGTTATACGACATTGCCTTTGCCGGATCGGTTGCCGCGTACTGCTGCGCCAGTTGCCAGTTGCCATACGCTACCGCCGCGGGATTGCTGCTATAGGTCTGGACGAACTCTTCCAGCATCGTGATTTTTTTCTGCGCATCGTTCTCACTGGAAACCGCATTCAGGGCTTTGTCCTCCGGCGTTCCGGCCGGAATCGAGATCTTCGTCTGCGCAAGCATTGCAACGCTCGCGATCAATGTCATCAGCGACAAAACCACGCTTCGCCAGGATTTCATGGCAAATTCCTCCCTTGCATTTACGCGGGCATGTTACGGCCAGCAGCAATCCTTCGCAAGGATGAGAATCACATTTATAGGTGGATAGCCGCGCGGGGCTAGGGATTTCCTGCAGGATTCGGATCAACGGCAGTCGCGCGCACCACGAATCCCGAAGGCACGATGACGAGCCGCGGCAACTGTCGGTTCTTGTGGCGGAAGCGGTCGAGTCCGCTCACGGAATCGATCTTCAGGAAGCTGCGCAGGAAACCTGCTCCAGGAATATCCTCAAACTCGAATAGGTCGTTCGGCCGGAACGACTGCTGCGCTTCCGTCAACAGTTCACTCTCGTTCTGGAAGTCCTTCCGCAAGGCAGGATCGAGCACAATGGCCAGGTAAACATCCCAATTGGTCGGCTGATCTTTGGGGATCCCGCTGATGATTTCGTTGTGGTCGTAATCGTTCCAGCCCTCAACGTGATCCTCCTTCCCGGGAGAAACGAAGTAGAGATTCGGACGATGATCGGAGGGCTTTCCCGCCGTAATCTTCGGTCCCATCTGCCAGGGTCCGACAACGAGCTTGCGCTGGCCGACGCCAGGAGTCTCGATCTGGAAGCGCACCATCTTGCCGTTGTAGAACACCTGTCCCGCGGGCTTAAGCGTGCTGTGACCGACGGCAGGCTGCACGACCGCCTTCTCGGCGGCAACCGCCGCTCCCGCGAGCAACAGCGCACAGGCAATCTTCCCCGAATTGTGCCGCAGTGCTGGCAAAAACACTCCCACAAGCAAAGATCGGCAGATTATACCCGCACTAGCTGCAATGGTCGCTATGACCGAAGTACCTGTCCCTGTGCACGTGAAAGAGCAACTGGCATGCCATTGGAAAACCGCACCTGTAGCCGTTAGTCTGGAATCTAAGCCATATGCGGAACATCCTTCGCCATCGCGGACTTCGCTTCGTGTTCGCCGCCAACGTCATCTCCATGCTTGGCAGCGGAATGAACAGCGCCGCGGTCACCTGGTACATATTGCAGGCGACGCACAGCGAAGTCTCGCTCGGCTGGCTGATGGTCCTGCAGACCTTGCCGGCGATGCTGCTGTTGCCCTTCACCGGCGTCCTCATCGATCGCGGAGATCGGCGCCGCCTCGTGATGGTGCTCGATGCGGTGCGCGGGATCATCATTCTTAGCGTTGCTATCCTGGCATTCCTGCATCGCGTGCACATATGGCAGCTCTACCTGATGAACATCCTGGTTGCGCTCGGCTTCTGGATCTTCTGGCCCACGATCACCGCGCTCATACAGGAGTTGACGCCCGAGTCGGAGTTCGTCCACTCCAATAGCTTTCTGATGGCAGGAATTCAGGGTGGGTGGCTCATGGCCGGCGCGCTCGTGGGCTTCGTCTATAACCACATCGGCCTCGGAGGCGTGCTGCTCATCGACTTCAGCACCTACCTGGTGTCGTTCAGTTGCTACCTGTTCGTGCGCAAGGGACGGCACGTGGTCATGCCGGCGGTGGAAAAAGCAGCTGAGGCCGTGGAGCACGCGAGTTCAGGATCTGCGCGATATGCGCGCGAGATGCGCGAGGGATTTGAGTTTCTGCGCGGCGATAGGTCGCTCCTGCTGCTCGGTGTGGCCTGGGCGTTCTTTGTCGGGGCCATGCTGACCGGCGGCATAGTCAGCGCGCCGTTGAGCGAACGCATCCTGCACGCAGGGGCAGTTGGTTACGGCTGGCTGAACGCCGGATGGGCCGTTGGCGCATCGCTAAGCGCGTTCTATGCGCCGCGGCTGATTGGGCGTTTGACGGCGCGGCGCGCGCTGGTCATTTCGTTCGCAGTACTGACGGCCGCGTTCTTCCTGTGTCCGTTCTCGCCGCTGCTG
>CAZBCQ010000137.1:4295-5500 GCA_964490255.1 uncultured Terriglobales bacterium
TGTTTCCCTGTGAGGAGGCGAAGCATTCAGATGTCATTAGGTCTCGACGGAAAAGCCGCGGTCGTTTTTGGGGTTGCCAACAAGCGCAGCATCGCGTGGGCTATTGCGAAACAGCTGCATGGCGCGGGCATGCGCCTGGCTATCACCTACCAAAACGAGCGGCTGGCGCAGGAAGCCGCGGACCTGATCGCCGAGTTGCCGGGCGCCGAGAGCTTTCAGTGCGACGTGTCGCGAGACGAAGAAATCGATCATCTGTTTGGCCAACTCAAAGACAAGTACGGCACCTTGCACACGCTCGTGCACAGCGTCGCGTTCGCGCCCGCGAATGAGTTGCGTGGGGATTTCGTCCAGACCACGCGCGAAGGATTCCGCATCGCCCTCGATGTGAGCTGCTACTCGCTCGTGGCAGTCGCGCGCGCCGCTGCTCCGCTTATGACAGAAGGCGGCTCGGTGATGACCATGACCTACTACGGCGCGGAAAAAGTTGTCCCCAATTACAACGTCATGGGAGTGGCAAAAGCCGCGCTCGAAGCCACCGTTCGCTACCTCGCGGCTGATCTTGGTAAGCAAGGCATCCGGGTAAACGCCATCTCCGCAGGGCCGATCAAAACGCTGGCCGCCCGCGGCATTGGAGGCCTCAGCGAGATGCTGAAAGCACACGCGGAGCGCGCGCCGCTGAAGCGCAATGTGGAACAGGATGAAGTGGGATCGACAGGATTATTTCTTGCGTCAGATATGAGCCGCGGAATCACGGGCGATACGATTTATGTCGATTGCGGCTACAACGTGATGGGGTTCTAAGAACGGGCCGCTGATTCACGATCCTCGCAGAAAATCCCGAAGACGCGTATTGCAATGACCTGCATTTACCCGCGTTGATCGGAAAAATCTGCGGCTTTATTGAATTTAATCTTTCTCTCTTCCGGCCCGGTTCTCTCGATCGCGATCTCTGCCTGAAATTGCTGCATGAGAGTTGGAAACTTCTCTCCCCACTCGATCAGTACCAGATTTCGTTCATCAGCGATGATCTCTTCCAGTCCAAGCGTCTCCAGTTCGCGCTGCGTGTCGAGACGGTAGAGATCGATGTGATAAACCGAGAACTCCGGGCCGCGATACTCGTGTATCAGCGTGAACGTTGGGCTGGTGACTTCGTCCTGCTCGGCGGCGTCGAAGGCCTCGGCAATTCCCTTTGTGATGGTGGTTTT
>CAZBCQ010000137.1:5600-9986 GCA_964490255.1 uncultured Terriglobales bacterium
CGTCCTGCTCGGCGGCGTCGAAGGCCTCGGCAATTCCCTTTGTGATGGTGGTTTTACCGGCACCGAGGTCGCCGCGCAACAGCACCAGCTTCGGCGGACGCAATTCGCCGGCGAGTCTGCGCCCTAGTTCAATCGTTTCTTCCGGCGAGCGGGTAATGTAGTCCTCAGTAACCATCGACAACATCATAAATGCGCAAATAGCTGGGAGGGCGAGACGCCCTCGCAACAGCCGGCGGGGAGGCAGGCGCTATAACAACGATCAGCCGTGGAACGAAAAACTGTTCGCCTGCACCTGTTGCTGCGCCCGCCGAAAAGCTTCCGGCAGACCCGCAATGATGTCGGTCGCGATCAGCGACGCTTCGCCCATGCGCTCGCGCGCGACATCGCCGGCCAGTCCGTGTAGGTACACTGCGGCAATCACGGCTTTCACATTCGCATCTGGCGACTTCATCGCGTGTGCCTGCGCAAGAAGTCCGGCGGTCATTCCTGTGAGCACGTCGCCTGCGCCTCCGGTCGCCATGCCGGGATTGCCGGTGACGTTCACCCAGACTGTCCCGTCTGGAAGCGCAACCAGCGTGCGATGCCCCTTCAACACAAGCACGCACTGGTGCTGCTTTGCGAATTGGCGAGCGATCCCGATGCGGTCGGCTTGCACTTCTTTGACTGTCTTACCCGTCAGCCGCGACATTTCACCTGGATGCGGTGTGAGTACCAGAAGCCGCTTGCTGCCGTTCAGCGCCGAAGTATTCCCCGCAAACGCATTCAGTCCGTCGGCATCTATCACGAGTGGTTTGGGGCAATGCGGCACGAATTGATGTACGAAAGACTCTGTCTCGGGATTGCGTGATATGCCCGGTCCAACGGCCACCACGTTCATCGCCTTCAGCAGAGGATCGAGTTGAGCAACGGCTTCGGCGGTAATCGTCCCTGAATCGGATTCGGCGACAGGTTCCGTCATTATCTCAGGCGCATAGCCGGCAACGGTCGGCAACACCGATCGCGGCGTCGCGACTGTGGCCAATCCAACCCCTGATCGCAAACATGCGACTCCCGCCATGGCCGCTGCTCCAGACTTGCCAAACGATCCTCCGACGATGAGCGCATGCCCGTAGATTCCCTTCTGACCCTCGGGTTCGCGCGGCGCGAGAAATTCGGCGAAATCGCGCGGCGTGATCAGGTTCAATCCGAGACTGGACACGATTGCTTCTTCCGGCGAACCGATTGGCGAAATTTCTGTGTGACCGAACACCAAATGCAGATCCCTCGCTCGCTGGCGCTCGCTCGTGATGACAAGCGGCTTTGCTGGATTAGCCATGGAAGAAGCAGCCAGTGAAGGAGTTGTTATGAGTTCGGCGAACACATGCGCCGGACGCGGTGCGGTGAACGTGACAATGGCATCGGCACGGGCACGAAGCGCCGCATCATCCGGTGCAGTCGCATCTGCATCAGCTCCCGAAGGTATATCCACGGCAATGATAGGAACCCCGCTCGCGTTCATTTCGGTGATCGCCTCGGCATACAGACCGCTCACCGGCGGACGAAAACCAGTGCCGAGAATTGCATCGAGCAGCAGGTCGCTTTTGAGCACGTCTCGTCGACGTTCGCGCAGTTCTTCTGCATTCAAAGCGACGGCTGGCCGTATCTGCATGCGCCCGAACATCTCGGCGGCATCGCCGCGCAACTCCGCAGGATTCGCAAGCAGCAGCACACGAGCTTGCTTCCCCGCCTCGCGCAGCTTCCGCGCGGCAACGAATCCATCTCCGCCGTTATTGCCCTTACCGCACACGACGCCGATCTTCTGCGCATTCGGATAATGCCGCAGCACGAACTCAGCCACGGCGCTGCCTGCGTGCTCCATCAGGTCGAGCGACGGCACCCCGAATTTCTCGGTTGTAATGCGGTCGATCTCGCGCATCTCGGCTGCGGAGGTAATTTTCATAAAAGCATTTCACCACGGAGACACAGAGACACGGAGAAAACCAAATTCAAAGTGAAACACCTGAACATAGCCGTCTCCTGCGGAATGCGACTTAGACACTACTCAGACACCTAACGACGAACGGCTATCGACCGCCGACCTACGTTCAACGTTTCGCCGCGGCGCTGTTTTCCAACACGCGCAAGCGCGACGGCTCACCCATGGCAATCAGATGATCCCCCGCCTCGATGCGATCTTCGGGAGACGGATTGAACATGGTGCGGCCAGGCCCTTTGATGGCCAGCACAATCACGCCCAGTTCCTGCCGGATTCGCGAGCTCTCAACGGTCTTGCCGGCGAATGGAGAATCCCTGCCAATGAGAATTTCTTCGATCTCCAGCCCCAGGCGGCTCTCGCGCGCAGTGGCGATATCCAGAAAATCCAAGACATGTGGCCGTAAAAACGACTGCGCGATTCTACGCCCAGCAAAATTGTACGGAGAGATCACGCTATCGGCACCCGCCGTAAGCAAATGCTTTTCCGCATCTTCTTCGCTGGCGCGCGCGATGATCTTGAGGTTGGGATTCATACTACGCGCCGTCAGGATGATGTAAACGTTGATGGCGTCGGTGCTGGCGGCGGCGATCAATCCCTTTGCGTGCTCGATCTGAGCCTCATGCAAGGTGGATTCCTTGGTCGCATCGCCAATCATCATCAGCCAAGCGCCGGCGAAACGAGCGGCTTTCTCCGCATTGCTTTCAATGATGACAAACGGCGCCGGCTCGAGCGTGAGTTCGCGAGCTACGCTGCGGCCCACGCGGCCTGCGCCGCAGATGATGTAATGATCCTTGAGACGGCTAATTTCGCGCTCCATACGCCGCCTTCCGAAGAACTTGCGAAGTTCGAATTCTAACAAAGCCGACGCCAGGGCTCCGATGGCCAAAAAAACCAACCCGACGCCGGTGACGATGACGAAGACGTTGAAGTAACGCCCCGGCTGGCTAAGCGGATGAACTTCGGTATAGCCGATCGTGGTGATCGTGGTCAGCACCATGTAAAAGGAATCGAACCACGACCAGTGCTCAATGAAGTGGAAGCCGCTGGTTCCGATAAGGACCTGCAGGGCAATCAGCAGCAGAATGACCCGGAGATTGCGAAGACCTCGCATCGTCTGGCGGATTGTAATGCAGAAAAGGGGTGGGATTCAGTGCGGAGTAATCGGGATACACACCCCTTCGCGAGCCGCGGCTGGGGTGGCACAGATCGCCGGTCCTACATAAAGACGCCTCAGCGCCGAGCGGCGATCGCCTTAAGCTCCGTCATCAGCTCTTCGCGCTTCAGCACCGCCTTGCGCTCCAACAGCGCAAGCAGTGCTTCAAACTCCGGAGGAAAAGAGTGCGACGCATTAGCGGACGGGCTCATATCCACACTGGTAAGCCTATCGATGACCGCTTGCAGCGCCTTCTCGTTCTGCGGCGTCATCTTGGTGAAGGCAATACCGTTCCCAATCGCGTGGTGAGAGGTTTCCACCACACCCTCCCCGTACAGCTCGACCCTGCCAATCTCGAGTGAGATCTCGAGTTCGGTGCCCTCCGGCAGAGGCGTCATCGTCTCCACGTAGAATCCGCCAGCGCTCACATCACTAAGCGGTGCCCGAATGGCGAACTTGTCTCCAGGCCGGGTCATCTGCGCGATACCTTCGCAGCGGTAGCGGGGATAACGGCGCTGATCTTTCTGCGTCAAGTTGCCTTCCTCTAGCTAGTCGGCCATAACCGGACCCGGCTTGGGTGTGGAATTCGTTTCCAGCGCGTTCTGCACACGACTGTGATGACGGCTGTAAGTGAAGTAGATCACCAGGCCTATGATCAGCCAGCCGATCAAGCGCGCCCAGTTAATCCAGCCCAACTTGTACATCATGTATCCATTGAATCCTATTCCCAGGATTGGTACCAGCGGCACCCACGGTGTCCGAAACGGACGCGGCTGCGCGGGATTTGTGCGCCGCAACACCATCACCGCGATGCACACGATAACGAAAGCCAGCAACGTGCCAATGTTCACCATCTTGCCGATATCGTCGATGGGAGTGACGCTGCCCACGATGGCGGCGATCAGTCCTACCAGCATCGTGTTCTTCCATGGCGTACGGAATTTCGGGTGGATGTCGGCGAAAAATTTCTTGGGCAGCAGGCCGTCGTTCGCCATGGAATAGAGAACGCGCGTCTGGCCGAGCAACATCACCAGCATCACGCTGGTGAGACCGGCTAGAGCGCCAAGGGTGATGATGTGAGAGGCGCCTGTAAGTCCGCGATCAAGGAACGCTCGCGCAATCGGAGCCTCGATGTTCACGTCACCCCAGGGCACCATTCCCGTAAGAACACCGGCCACCAAAATGTAGAGAACGGTGCAGACCAGCAGTGAGGCGATGATTCCGATTGGCAGATCTCGTTGCGGATTCTTGGCTTCCT
>CAZBCQ010000137.1:10086-11551 GCA_964490255.1 uncultured Terriglobales bacterium
CCAATTCCCGAAAAACCGAACGGCGCGAACGTCGACCAACTCGATCCCCAATTGGCAACATTCACATAATGCAGACCGAGACCGATTACGAACAGCACCACCGATACTTTAATCACCACAATGGTGGAGTTGAAACGCGCACTCTCCCTGATACCTATGGTCAGGATCGCAGTGATGATGAGAGCGATCAGGAAGGCGGGAAGATTGAAGCCGATTTCTGCTCCGAAAATGTGAGGCGCGCCAACCAGATCGTGCGCCCGCTGCATGAGTTGCGGCGAATGGGCCGACAGGATCTGCATGGACTTATCAAGGAACGGCTGCGTTCCAGGAACCAGCGAGGGATCGGCGGCCTGGGCCATCTGGCGAGCAATGATTTTCTGCGCCTGGGCTAGAGCCGTCCAGTGATCATAAGCGAGCCACAGGGGCATTTTGATGTGGAAGATGTCGAGCAGTTCAATGAAGTGATTCGACCAGCCAGAAGAAACGGTGCTGGCACCCATGGCGTATTCGAGGGTCAGATCCCAGCCGATGATCCACGCGAAAATCTCGCCTAATGTCGCATACGCGTACGTATACGCGCTGCCCGCGAGGGGAATCATCGCGGCGAATTCCGCATAACAGAGCGCGGCAAACGCGCAGCCCAAGCCAGAAAGCACGAAGGAGAGCATCAGCCCGGGACCGGCATAGTGCGCGCCCAGGCCCGAAAGGACAAAGATGCCGGCGCCGATCACGGCGCCCACTCCGAGTGCGGTGAGCTGGAAAACTCCCAGCGTACGTTTCAGGCTATGTGAGCCTTGTTCTTCGGCTTCCGCCAGAAGCAAGCTCATGGGTTTGGTAGCTAATAGTTTGGACATAGGGGTTCTAAGTTAAATCTCCTGCAGTTCGGTTCTGCCTGCGAGCCGGACTTTTAAGCAGTGCGGGCATGCTCATTTCGGCGAGACCACAAAAAATACACTGGAATACCGCACAGCACAATGATCAGTCCCGGCCAGGTGTATTGAGGTTTGTACCTCAATAGCACCAAATCAATCCCAACTGCCATGGCAATATAAATCGCGGGAAGTACAGGATAACCGAAAGCACGATACGGACGCGGCGTGTCTGGCTGGGTGCGACGCAAAACGAACAATCCGACAATCGTGAGGATATAGAAGACCAGCACGGCGAAAACAATGTAGTCGAGAAGCTGGCCGTAGCTGCCTGACACACAAAGGACGCACGTCCAGATTGCCTGCACTACCAGCGAGGCAACGGGCGTCCGGTATGTGGGATGCAAGTGGCCGGCTTTGCGAAAAAAGAGCCCATCAAGCGCCATCGCGTAGTAAACCCGGGCTCCTGCCAGGATCAAACCATTGTTGCAGCCGAAAGTGGATACCAGGATCGCCAGCGCCATCACGTAGGCGCCGACAGGCCCGAGCATCACCTGCATCACCGCGGTTGCCACCCGGTCTTCGGAGGCGTACTG
>CAZBCQ010000138.1:0-5930 GCA_964490255.1 uncultured Terriglobales bacterium
CTTGCGCTCGGATAAGACGGTAAAAGCAAAAGCCGACGCGGTTGGCGTCGGCTTTTGATCGCTTGCACTTACTGCAATGACTGACGAACTGATGGACTAAAAAACTCTATACATCCAGCATAGCAGCTTTGGAGGGGAAACCGGACAGGCAGAAGTCTCATGCTGCGAGTGAGTTACGTCATTTTGGGGCTTGACAATATTGGTGGGCGAGCACGGTGTGTGACATCGCGAACAGAGGGGTGTGATGTGATTCGCGCGAACTGCTAAAGGACCTTTGCAATCTGCTGAACCCAAGCTTCCTGAAGCATTCTTGGAGTGCGGTAACGTTGAACGGCCCAAACGGCCACCATGCTGGCAAGTGCAGGCAACCCGTTTCGGTTAGCCAAATCGACGAACGATGGGTTTATCGGCTCTCTGGCGGCTACGCGTTCCACCACTTGATACGCAGGCATGCCTGGGAGTTGATACGGGTGTTCCCCTAGCACCGCTTCGCTCAGCAACACTCCCAGAGAGAACTGATCTGACCTCCAATCTATTTGGTGCTTCTCATTGTTGAGTTGCTCAGGAGAAGAGTAAATAGGAGTCCCTGGGCCGCGTGGTGCCCACGAGGGAGTGAGTGATGTATCCGTTAAGTTGCGGACGACACCAAAATCTACCACGACAGGACTGTTTCCATTGCATCGGAACATTATGTTGTCCGGCTTCAGGTCGCGATGCACTAAGCCTGCCTCGGCTATGTGTTCTAATGCGTCGATGAGCTGACGGCCAATCTCAAGGCAAGCGGTACGATCGACTTTACCGCGATGGGTTAATGTCCCGCCAGAGAGGAATTCTTCTAGAGTTATGTTGTAGTCGCAGGTTTCGAAGCGGAACATGGCTACTGCAACGAGGCGAGCTATATTGGCGTGATGGCATTTGATCATCGCCTGTATCTCGCGGGAATTTCGCATTGAAAACATACCGGGTTTGCAGACCTTCAGGGCGAGTTTGCGCCCGTCAGGCTGAAGTACTTCAAAAGTTTCCTTGAATGCACCTTCTCCTGCCTTTTTGCAGAAAGACAAGTTATTGCTGGCGCAATATGCCCGAGCGACGTCCTCTAACGGCAGTAAGCTGGTCATAGTTCCCTCGGATCATTTCGACGGCCGCATTTCGAAGCCACGTTTGCAGAGGACGGCGAACTTCAGCCTCGATAGCAACCACTATTTCTCGCCCTCGAACGAAACACAGTCCAATCCCCATACGTCCGAACTCGCCTGCGTAACGGCCAGCGATTAGCGCAGTTTTCTCGGGTAACAACACATAGGATTGGTGCGCGAAAAAGCTGGCCCTGTACGCTTGCATTAAAGCTTCGCGCCATCTGAAAAGCTTGGCCTCAAACGCAAATAATCGGCCGTTGTTGTTCGCGGCTACGACATCTGTCCTACCGCCGTCATACTGGAATTCACGGCCAATGGTTACCGGTCCCCAGGGAGAGTTGGGCGCTTGCAGTGCGGTGACGAAATTGTTTACGAGTACGGCTTCCGATTTATGCATGTGGACGCATTATTGAATCGATGGGCGATCTGTCGCAAGGTGGCGAATATCCTGTGTCAATTGGCGGCTTCTCGCAACACGTTAAGCCAGGCTCTTATCCAGGATCCGTCATTAGGGCGCTCGGTCATGAGCAGCTTAGCCTGATCAAGTTTGCCCCAATTGGAGTCAGCGTGCTTCAGTAGTTCCTCTGCTGTGGCTTCTTTCGCATGAAGTCGGGCCTCCACATCCGCAAACCAGTAAAGGAAATGACGCCAACTCTCGCCTAACCACGCTTCCTTCTTACCACTCTTTTTTGCGCGATCAAGCTTTTGCAGAATCTCTTTCCCGAAAGGGTTTCTCAAACTGGTCTCACTCAGCATGGCGTGCTTTCTAAGTAACAGCAGGTCCGCTTCGCGTAGAAACGCGAGCAATCCTTCTTCAAACCAGTACGGCAACTGCCCTCCTCCCGTTGCTTTCGGCTCCTCAAATCTCTGACGGGTGAAGCGTCGCAGATTGAAGAATTTTCCTGAAGCACAAGCGGTTGCGCCCGCCGCTTTCCAGAGCAGTACGTCAGAAGAGCAAAAACCAACGAGAACGGGAAGTTTGGCTCCCTCGAGCAGACTTATCAAACGCATCGCACCGACCAGTTCGTCCGTTGCAGGAAGTTCGCGACGTGGCTCAATACTCGTAACGAACACCAGATACACGTGATCACACACTGTCTTGCTGACGATAGTTGCAATTTCGTACGGGCGCGCGTCAGTGGTCAAGTCAACCGAGTTAACAAGGATTGTCTGCATCGGTCGTATCTTGTGTGGTTTTAACTTCGCCGCGAGATCCTTTGCAGTTTGCACTGACTGCGAGTAGAAAGCGTCGTTGAAGACCTTGGGGATGATCGTCGGCGAACAGACTGCGTGAGCACGGAGGGATACGGCGGCCTGGCCAAGTTTCGAATTCATAGCCGACCACCAGCTATGCGAGCTGTAGTCCGCCGTATCGACGTCCTTTGGAAAATAGCTCCAGTTCTTAAGTTCACCGCGCAATGTCGCAGGCACGTAGAGCTGTGGATCGAAGATGACTTGGAAGTTCTTCCCTTTTGACTCCGCTACCTTCGAGATTTGGTCGACCATTAGTTCGTGTGTGGCGTTTATTGGACTGAAAATCGCTCCGGAATAACGGGACATCTCAGGTAAATCGACAAGGTTGTTGGAATGAAAACCCATTTGGTGGTAGACAGGCATTATGTTCTCCTGACGAGTGCAGGGTGCATCGTCAAAGGCAATCAGATGAAGAGGACTTACAATCCTACGCTCATTGAATAGCTGTTCCTCTGAATTCTTCCTTTTGTTCAGGATTTGGAACACGTGGGCTAGGAACCAGAATCGTTTCGGTTATATCAGTGACACGAAGCCGCTCTATCGTCCTCCGATCCTTGAGGACACCGCCTCCGTGCAAGTCGTCATCATGCAGGTCATCCGCGAACTGATGCGCCAGCCCATCGATAAAAGCAATGCCGGGCTCATCCTCTACGGACTGCAACTCGCCTCCAACAACCTGGCGCGCTTCCGCGAACTCTATCCTCCTCCGCCTCCCGAGGAAGAAGAGGAAGAATCCGGACAATCGCTCGCCGCACTTCTCCTCAGTAAGCTCCGCGAAGACCCCTCGAAACCCCAACCTGCGTCCGAACCGCCGGGCTTTGAGGCGCCCATCCCGGAGCCGCTCTCCAACGGCGAATAACGCAAGGTCTCTCGACTCGGAGCGCGTCTGTATCGCGCTCCTCGCTCGAAATGACAGGTGTGGGACACTGGGGTCAGAAAGTGAAGCTTAGTGATACCGCACTATTTCAAGCCCTGTCATTCCGAGCGACCGTCCGCAGCGGGGTTGGCGATCCCTTTAGTTGGGATCGCGCGGACGGGAGTCGAGGGACCTTGCGTTTCGGGTTTGAACCAGCTTCAGCACGTCCTGTTGTGGTGAAAAGGAGAAGCTTATAGTGCGATCAAACTTCAAGCCCTGTCGTTCCGAGCGACCGTCCGCAGCGGGGTTGGCGATCCCCTCAGTTGGGATCGCGCGGACGGGAGTCGAGGGACCTTGCGTTTCCGGTTTGAACCAGTCTTCCGCCAGATCGCGCCACGCAGGATTGAATCTCTCAATGAGCGCGTTTTTCTTGGCACGGCTCCAGCGCTTCAACTGTTTCTCGCGGGCGATCGCGCGGCGAACGTCATCATAAATTTCAAAATAGACCAGGCGCGTGCAGTTGTATTTGCTGGAAAATCCTTCAAACACTTTGTTCTTGTGCTGCCAGACGCGATTGCGGAGACCGCTCGTCATGCCAAGGTAGAGCGCTCGTCGGGAGCTGCTGATGAGAAAGTAAACGTAGTAGAGACGGTCACGGCGCATGGTTCATGCATAGCATCGCGATCCGAGCTCTGTCTGTGATGTAACGCAAGATCTCTCGACTCGGCCGTAAAAGCACGGCCTCGCTCGAAATGACGGGCAATTACGGGCGACGCGAGGTCTCTCGACTCGGAGCGCGTCTGTATCGCGCTCCTCGCTCGAAATGACAGCCGTGGGACGACGACCTAGTCCCCGACAACTCCCGCGGCTTCGGCGGCTTCCGGCGCTGCCGTGAGCGCAGTCTCTTTCACTGCACCGAACCGGCGATCGCGACGGTAGAACTCGTTCAGCGCTTCGGCCAGGTGCTCCCGCTTGAAGTCGGGCCACAGGACTGGAGTGAAATACAGTTCGGCGTAGGCGCATTCCCAGAGCATGAAGTCGCTGAGGCGCAGTTCGCCGCTGGTGCGGATGAGCAGGTCCACGTCTTTGACCTGGTCGCGATTCAGGGCGCTCAGCAGAGATTGGAAGCGCTCGCGGTCGAGATCGAAATCGGCGTCGGCCAGCTGGCGGGCCTGGCGCGCGGCCTGGACGATGCTGTCGCGCGAGGAATAGTCGAGAGCGACGCGCAGGTGCAACCGCCGCTCGTGGCGGGTCACCTCTTCGGAGTGTTCGATCTCCTTCACCAGCCATTGGGGAAGGCGGTCGCGGCGTCCGATGACGCTGAGGCGCACGCCATCTTTCAGGCAGCGCCCCATCTCCCACCGCAGATAGCGGTGGAACAGCCGCATCAGCGCCGAGACTTCGGTGACCGGCCGCTGCCAGTTGTCGGACGAAAACGCAAATACCGTCAGCGTGCCGATGCCAAGCTCGCGCGCCGCATCGGTGACGCGCCGCACGGCATGGGCGCCGGCGCGATGTCCGGCGATGCGCGGCAGCCCGCGCTTCTTCGCCCAGCGGCCATTGCCGTCCATGATGATGGCCACGTGAAGGCGGTGATTCAGCTCTGCAATTTGCCGAAGGTTTCCCTGTTCGATTTCGCTCGATGAAGCTTCCATCTAGGTGATTGCCTCAATTCCTGTAATGAACTTTGCACTGCAAAGTGTGCAGGCAAATTTTTTTGGCCGGCGTCCTTCTTACTGCCGGGTCTTGCGGATCAGCTCTTCCATGCGATCGAGATACTGCTCAAGCGCGCGACGGCCCACGGCGGTCAGCCGGTACTCGGTCTTGGGCATGCGTCCTTCGAAATACTTTTCGCAGCGAATGTAGTTCGCCTCTTCGAGCTTGCGCGCATGCACGCTGAGATTTCCGTCGGTGGTGTTGAGCACTTTCTTGAGCTCGTTGAACGTAAGCGTCTCGTTCACCGCCAGCGCGCTGACGATTCCCAGCCGGATCCGCTCATGGATGAGGGAATCGAAGTCGGGCCACTGGCCGTGATCAGATTGTTGCTCCGGCCTGACGCGAGCGTCGCGGCCAACGGCATCGATCTGCCGCTGCGCCTTTGCCCGCGATACCGGTTCCTGCCTAGCCACCATGCCTCCTTGCAATCATCGTCCCGAACACAACGTGCAGGACGCCAAATCCGAGAACCATCCACCAGATCGCCCACGACGCCGGCGTTACCAGCGCGAGCACGCCGAGGACGATGAAACAGCTGCCCATCGCGGGAACGATGCGCACGGAAAACGATCCGCCGCTGACCACCGAGGTTCCGTAGAGCAGCAACCACATCCCCGGAATCGCGCTCACCGCGCCGGCGCGAAAGAGCACCGCGGTCAGGATGATGGCGACGACAATCGGGGGAAAGAAACTGAGGGCGAACTTGCGGCCCGGTCCTGAAAACAGCGGGATTCCAGCGCGACGAGCCTTGCGCCGCATGGTCCACATCGCCACGGAAAACGCGAGCACGGCGTCGATGAGCCAGACTGCCATCCATCGGCCAAAGCTCGGCTGCACCAGCGCAACCAGTGCCGCGATCAGCGCCGTCACTCCCATCGCCGCGGTTCCCCAACCCGGCACCGCCGTGAACGAACTGGAGTTCTCCATCGTCCGGCGAATGTACTGCAGGTCCTCCATCATGCTCGACG
>CAZBCQ010000138.1:6030-11535 GCA_964490255.1 uncultured Terriglobales bacterium
CTGGAGTTCTCCATCGTCCGGCGAATGTACTGCAGGTCCTCCATCATGCTCGACGGAGGCTCGACTGCATGCGAATCAACGACGATGGGGACCCGCCGAACGCGGCAGCGGCGAGAACTTTGCATGCGAGGTACATTAACGTTCCGGGGACGGATCTGTCAAGTACTTTATACGACAAAGCTGTCGTGGGAATTTAGGTTGCTACCTTCTGCCGACATTACCTTCGTACATTGCCCAGGAGGACAGGTCCGCCTACAGTGCTGGTAAGAGGCTGGCAGGTTCACGGCATCCGTGTCGGATGCGGCGCTCCTACCAAGAAGAGGATATGAAACACTCAGGGCTCCGCAGATTTGCCGAGGTGAACAAAGAGTGGTGGCTGGTGCTGTCTTTGTTCATCATTGCCGCCGTGCTGGACAGCGTGGCGACGCGCAATCAGATGATGTTGTGCCTATACGTGCTCCCGACAATGTTTTCCGCGTACTTCTTCGGGCGCAGGCACGCGATCCATACAGCATTCGCCAGCATCTTCCTGGTCGTCCTGAGCTGGACGCTCAAGTCGCTGCTGTCTCATGGCAGCACGACCGAACTGATCGAACACAACTGGTATGACCTGATCGTGTGGGGAACGGTGCTGGTGGCGCTGGCGTACTCGATGGGCACGCTCTTCCGCGAATTGCGCGAAATGTATGAAGGCATGCTGCTGATTCTGGGACACATGGTGTCGCGCGATACGGAGGCGCAACAGCGCGCGAAACGGCTCGCCTGGCTGGCTACGGCGATCGGCCGCGAAGCAGGTTTGTCCATGGACCGGCTGGTGGATATGCAGTCGGCGGCACTGCTGCAGGAAATCGGGACAATGCAGATCAGCCGCGAAGTGCTGGCTAAGGCCGGGCGCTTAACCGCAGCCGAACGCGATGTTCTGCCGGAAGGAGCCGGTAAGGCCGCACGGGCACAGCGGGACGGGTTGCACTCGCTGGAGCGCGTGATTCCGATCATGCTCGGGGCGAACAATGAAACGGACTATTACGCGGCAAGTAAGTCGGCAGCTTCGCTGGAATCGCGAGTCATTGCCATCGCGAATGAGTACAACAGCCTGATCAGCGACGCCGAAAACCGCAGCGCTCTTTCTCCGCACGTAGCCCGCAGCATCATCTTGCGCGCTGCGGGTACGCGCTACAGTTTCGACGTGGTGAACGCATTCGTGGCAGCATTCGATTCCGGCAGCCTGAATTGGGCTGGACGCGATCTGCCACGCGCTCACGACTCCGCGTACGAAGACTACGCGCGGAAATTCGGTAAGCCCGGAGCGGAAGAAGAAACCAGCATCCGCCGCACACTCACGTTGGCTTAGGCCGGGGGAGTTCCCCGGCCGAGCTCAGACTCTGGCCGCGGCTCCGCGCACGAAATGCAGAATCAGGGAGATGACTGCCAGGATCAGCAGCAGGTGAATCAATCCTCCCGCCACGTGAAATACACCCCAGCCGAGAATCCAAGCCACCAGTAAAACTACGAACAGAATTGTCCAAATACTCATTGCTCCTCCTTTGGTGCAAGCACCGTGTTAGAGGGATGCGCTTACTCCGGGGTTGCACCCGCGGTTAGTTGTTGGCGAATAGAATCAGACGATGATTAGTATTGGCAAGCTGCTGCTGGTTTTCGGCGGCGTTATCTTCTTGCTGGGATTAGTTGTTCTGCTGGCAGGCAGGTTGAACTTACCTTTGGGGCGACTTCCCGGCGATATTCTTTATCGCGGCAAGAACACGACATTTTATTTTCCGCTGGCAACTTCGATCCTGCTGAGCATCCTGCTCTCAGTGGTCTTCTACTTAATCAGCCGCTTCCGGTGAGTTTCTCGAAGGGCTTACGTTCGTAACTGCGGACAGGGACGCGAAATCACCGCGCGGGGCAATCTGTCCAGTTACAATACGCCCCATCCAATGGGATTCCTGTTCTATCTCCTGCCGTACGGCCTGGTGTTTCAGGCGATCGCCATCGTGCACTTTATTCGAAGGCGACCCGATACGTTTTGGCTTTGGATCATCATTTTCGGCGGTGGATTGGGAGCCCTGGTCTACATTGTCGTGGAGGCGGTGCCTGATCTCGGACTGCTGCGAACAACTTTCAAGGCGTTTCCACGGCGGCGCCGCATTCATGAACTGGAAGCGCTGATTCTCGACAATCCGTCTGCGGGAAATCTTGAGCAGTTGGGCGCGCTTTACCTGGAAGACGGCAGCTATACAAAAGCGAAGCAGTGTTTCGATCGCGCCATCGCGTCGCGTGCCGATTCCACTGACACGTTCTACAGACGCGCACTGGCTAAAATCGAATTGAATGATTGGAACGCTGCGATTGCAGATCTGGAGCACGTGGTGAAAGCGGATCCCAAGTACGACTTCCATCGCGCTGCCGGATTGCTAGCTCACGCTTACGCTCAAACCGGTCAGAACGACAAGGCTCAAGCAGCGTTCGCCCGAGTAACGACCGTATCGACGTCCACCGAGATCCAGTATTACTACGCGGCCTTCCTGGCGTCGCAAGGCCGTGCGGCGGAAGGCCGCGAGTGGATTCAAAAGATCCAGGCTAAGAAACGTACGATGCCGTCGTTCCAGAAACGCCGTGAGCGACCGTGGTTCCGCAAAGCCGCCGGATTGAGCCGGCAACTGGCGCCCTAGCTTCTCCCGAATACGGGCGCTTCCGTCCGGTTCACGTCCTATTTAAACTGAGGTAGATGTCCCTGAGCGAACAACTTGGATTTACCTTCCAGGCCGTGCGGCGTGTGTGGACTGTCCGCGACCTGATGTCCGACCTGCGCACGCGAGTGGAACGCGAATATACAGACGTGTGGGTGGAAGGCGAGATTTCGAATTTCCGGCCCGCGGATTCTGGTCATCTTTATTTCACGCTCAAAGAGGATGGCGCCCAGATGCGTGTGGTGATGTTTCGGACGCAGGCGCGACTGCTGCGCTTCCGTCCGGAAAATGGGCTGCAGATCATTGCTCGCGGCCGCATTACCATCTATGAACCACGCGGGGAAATGCAGCTCTCTGCAGAGTATCTGGAGCCCAAGGGCGCTGGAGCCCTGCAGATTGCCTTTGAACAGCTTAAGGCCAAGCTGGCCTCTGAGGGTCTGTTCGACCAGTCTCGCAAGAAGCCGTTACCGACGTTGCCGCGCAGAATCGGCATCGTGACGTCGCCAAGAGGCGCGGCGGTCCAGGACATCTTGAACATTCTGCGGCGCCGTCATGAATCAGTGAACGTGCTCATCTTTCCTGCGCAAGTGCAGGGCGAAGCTGCTGCCGCTGAGGTCAATGCGGGCGTTCGGTTCTTCAATCGCGCGAACAATGTGGATGTAATTCTCGTGGCGCGCGGTGGAGGATCGTTGGAAGATCTCGCCGCGTTCAATGACGAAACTCTGGCGCGCACCGTCGCCGGGTCGCGCATTCCGGTGATCTCGGCAGTCGGCCACGAAACGGATTTCACGATCATCGACTTTGTCGCCGACCTGCGCGCCCCTACACCTTCGGCAGCGGCGGAGTTGGTGATTCGATCGCGTCAGGAACTTGAGGAACAAGTCGAGAACCTGCGCCGCCGTCTCTCGCGCGCTACCCGTTACCAATTGCTGCATGCCAAACAGCTGCTGACCGAGCTTTCGCAGCACGGCGCGTTCGCGAGAATGCGAGACGCTATTTCGCGCAGGCAGCAACGCGCGGATGAACTGCTTTATCGGTTGCGTGAAGCCCTGAATGTGCAGCTCCGCATCCGACATCGGCGTCTGGATGTCGCCTCGGCTCGCGTGCGTCACCACGATTTGCGCACGCGGCTCGGGTTCATCCGCAGCCAGTTGGAAACGCGAACTGCGGCGCTCGGCTCCGCCGCACGCGCCAACTTGCGTCAACAGCACGCGAGGCTCGATCAACTTACGGCGCAGTTGAATGCGCTCTCACCTACCAATATTCTTGAGCGCGGATATGCATTGGTTTTCGATGCCGCCGGAAATCTGGTGAAGAGCGCGGACCAGGTGATTGCCGGAGACCATATTTCCACACGGCTCGCGCATGGCACGTTGAAGTCCCGTGTCACCGACGTTGAACACTAATCCTAATTCGCCAGGGAAACAGCGTAAAAAATCAATAAAAAAGCGGGTGGGGCTTCTTTCGCCCGAGCAGCAGCTTCTCTGGAATTCGATAGCGCATTCCACAGCATTGCGATAAATAACATGATGGTCTGGCGATGCCTGATCCGGCATCGATGCTGTTTTCCGATGGCTGACTAATCTAATGACTGAATAGGCTCATGCCGCAAAGCGCTGACAGGTTTCTGCTCGAACTCTTCGCGATTTTTGTGTGGGCAAAAGTCTTCGGAGAGGTGTTCGAGCAGTTCTCGCTTCCCGGAGTTCTGGGAGAGATCCTGGCCGGCGTGTTTCTTGGTCCGCACGCGACGCGACTGGTGATTCCGAGCGAATCGGTGGGATCACTCGCGGAAGTGGGAGCGATTTTCCTGCTGTTCACTGTCGGCCTGGAAACCCGGCCGATGGAACTGATTCGTGTAGGCCGCACTTCCATACGCGTGGCCGTGGCAGGGATTGTTGCGCCCTTCGTACTCGGTTTCGGCTACCTGATGTTGCGAGGTGAGCCGAGTCACGAGTCCATCTTTGTGGCGGCCGCCATGATCGCCACCAGCGTGGGAATTACCGCGCGCGTGCTTAGCGACCTCGACGCACTGAATACGCGTCCTGCGAAGATCATCCTCGGGGCGGCCGTTTTCGACGACATCCTGGGCATGGTGGTGCTCACTATTGTTACCGGCGTCGCGTCGGGCGGCAAAGTGCAATGGCTGCATATCGGCATCCTGATCGCAGAAGCCCTGAGCTTCGCGTTCTTCATGATCTTTATTGGCCCGCGTATCGTTCGCGGAATGCGGCCGGGAGTGGAGCGCATGTCCACGCACGACGCTCCGCTGATCCTGGCGCTAGCGATTTGTCTTGGTCTTTCGGTTGCCGCCACCAAGATCGGCATGGCGGCGATTATCGGGGCGTTCTTCGCGGGACTGGTTTTCGCGGACTATGCGCCGGAGTGGGGACTCGCACCGCGTGCCCACGCCATCAACGAGTTCCTGGCGCCATTCTTTTTCTTCATCATGGGATCGCGGCTGGATCTCGCAAGTTTCAATCGTGAGGTGATGATCGATGCCGCCGTGATCTCGGTTTTGGCGATTATCTCCAAAGTGGTTGCCTGTGGCGTTCCGGTACTCTCGGAAGGCCGCCGCGCCGCGCTGCAGGTGGGCGTTGGCATGACGCCACGAGGCGAAGTTGCGCTGATCGTGGCACTGATCGGGTTACAAATGAAAGTCATTTCGCAGCAGGCGTATGCGGTTGTGATCATCATGACGGCCGTGACGACACTGTTTGCGCCTCTCGTTTTACGATATCTCTTCCGTGGCGAGCCGACCGACTCCACACCTTCTCCGGTGGATAGCGAGGAAGTGGAGCGCAGTCCGCTGGGGTGA
>CAZBCQ010000139.1:0-3928 GCA_964490255.1 uncultured Terriglobales bacterium
TGGTAATCGAGAATTGGCTGCGCGGCGGCGTAAGTGTGATACAGCTCGCGGGCGCTGCGAGTAGCGAGAAGAAAATCTTCGTGAATGAACGGTCGCGTGGGTTGCGGCTGTGCGGAAGGCATCGTGCAGTATTGTACGGAATCGTTGTGGGCTTAGCCTTTCGCTCCCACTTTTTCGGTTGCGCGCTCTTTCGCAGCACCGGCTTCGACGGGTTCCAGACGCGCAGTGAAATGCCGCAGGAACGGCGCTTCGTAGGTCAGGCGCATACCGCGAATCTGCTGGCGGCGATTCCAAACTTCCAGAATGACTTCGATCACGTAATCCACGTGGCTCTGTGTGTAAACGCGGCGCGGTATCGCCAGACGCACAAGGTCGAGCTTGGCATTGGGCCCGAACATCAGCGCGCCAATCTCGACGGAGCGAATTCCCCCTTCGAGATACAGTTCATTCGCAAGCGCCACGCCTGGGAACTGATCCGCAGGGATATGCGGCAGGAAGGCACGCGCATCGAGATAGATCGCGTGCCCACCGGGAGGCTGCACAATCGGGACGCCATGCTCTGCAATGTGATTGCCGAGGTATCCGGTGGAGGCGATGCGGTAGCGCAGGTAATCTTCGTCGAGCGCCTCCTGTACGCCAACGGCAATTGCTTCTAGATCCCGTCCAGCGAGACCGCCGTAAGTTGGATAGCCCTCCGTTAGGATAAGCAGGTTTTTTTCCTGCTGCGCCAGCAGATCGTCGTTGGTGCACAGGAAGCCGCCGATATTTGCCATGCCGTCCTTCTTTGCGGACATGGTGCAGCCATCGCCTAGCCCGAACATTTCCTGCGCGATCTGCTTGGGAGTGCGATCGGCGAATCCGGACTCGCGCAACTTGATGAAATAGGAGTTCTCGGCGAAGCGGCAGGCGTCGAAATACAGCGGGATCTTGTGCTTCCTGCAAACAGCGCTCACGGCTCGCGCGTTTTCCATCGAAACCGGCTGTCCGCCGCCGCAGTTGTTAGTGATCGTCAGCATCACCAGCGGAACCCGCTCGCCGCCAACGCGGGCGATAACCTCCTCCAGGGCATTCACGTCCATGTTGCCCTTAAACGGATAACTCACACTCGGCTGCCTGGCTTCCACGCACGGCAGATCCACCGCTTCCGCCCCCACGAATTCGACATTCGCGCGTGTGGTGTCGAAGTGCGTGTTGTTAGGGACGACATCGCCCTTCTTGCAGGCGCAGCTGAAAAGGATGCGCTCGGCGGCACGGCCCTGGTGCGCCGGGATCACATGCTTGTAACCGAAGATGTCCTGTACGGAGTCGCGGAACCGGTCGAAGCTGGGGCTTCCCGCGTAGCTTTCGTCGCCTTCCATCACGGCCGCCCACTGGTGGGTGGACATGGCACCCGTACCGGAGTCGGTCAGCAGGTCAATCAAGACGTCACCTGCCGGCAGGAGAAACAGGTTGTAGTGAGCGGCACGCAGCAGCTGCTCGCGCTGATCGCGGGTGGTCCAGCGGATGGGCTCAACGCTCTTGATACGAAACGGCTCAATGATGGTTTTAATTGGCATAGGCTTCTCTTTGATTCGCTTCCGGCGCAAGCGCAACGCGTCATTCTCTTCCTTTCCCCACGGAAAAGCCAGAGTGAGGCTAGATGAGGCGTGGCTGCAAGGTATTGATTCTGAGTGGCTTCTGGGATGAGATCGATAAATCTGCAATTGAGATGCAGTGCATTGCGGCATCTGGGGCAGATGGCGACACTCGCGGTCGTTAGAGCTTTGGAGGGCCAATGAACCGCGATTCGAAATTGATCCATATCGATGATGTCTATTCAGACCTTGGCGGAGCGCCAGTTTTGCCGCCGGAAGCTCGGCGCAATGCATTGGGATTTAAGTCTGCGCCTCGCCTGCAAGGGAACTTTGTGGCTGTCGCGGAGAAAGAAATCCTGGTTTGGCTGGCTGAGCGCATCCCCGCGTGGATTAACTCCGACCACCTCACTGCCATCGGCGCCGTCGGGCAATTGCTGGTCGGTTGCTCGTATGTGATAGCGAGATGGAATCGCTGGGGATTGCTGCTGGCGATCTTCTTCTTAGCGGTGAACTGGTTTGGGGACAGCCTCGACGGCACGGTGGCGCGGCATCGGGATCAGCAGCGGCCGCGGTACGGGTTTTACGTCGATCACGTGCTCGACAGCTTGGGGTCTCTGTTCCTTTGCGCGGGACTCGCCATGTCCGGCTACATGCATCCGCTGATCGCAATGGGAATGCTGGTCGCGTTTTTGATGCTTTCCGTCGAGACGTATCTGGCGACGTACACGTTAGGCAAGTTTCAGATGTCGCACTGGATCTTCGGTCCAACTGAGATCCGGATCATTCTTGCAATCGGAAATGTTGCGCTGTTCCTGCGCGGACCGTGGGCGCATCTTGGCGATCGCGTTTATCGGTTGTTCGACATTGGTGGAGTCTGCGCCGTCGTCGGCATGGGAGTGATGTTCACGATTGCAGCGATTCGCCACACGATCACGCTCTACCGACAGGAGCCTCTGTGAGCACGGCAAACTGCGGCTCTCTCTCTTTGCGTCTTGCGCCGGTGGGCCGGCGCTTCTTGAAGTTCAACCTGGTGGGCGCGTTGGGAACCGCAGTGCAACTGGGGACGCTGGTCCTGCTCAAGACCGCGTTCCATATGAACTATCTCGTGGCAACCCCGTTGGCCCTTGAGATCTCCGTTCTGCATAACTTCATCTGGCACGAACGCTACACATGGCCGCATCGTGCGCTGGTTGGTTGGCGCGGGCGTCTGCGGAGCCTCGCGGCGTTTCACCTCACGAACGGGCTCGTCTCGATCGTCGGAAACGTGCTGCTGATGAGGCTTTTCGTAGGGCAGCTCAGAATTCCGTACTTTGTCGCAAATATCATTGCGATTGCAACGTGTGGGCTGGCGAATTTCGTTTTGGCTGACCGCGTGGCGTTTGCGATTGAAAACTAGAAATCTTTTCACCACGGAGGCACAGAGAAAACAAAATACCGGTTCTCCTCTGTGCCTCTGTGGTGAATTGCTTGTTCTATTCTTCCGCCGCCACTGGCACCGCGTTCTTCCGTGGCCGACGGTTCGCTTGCAGGATCTTTTTGCGGAGACGTAGCGACTTCGGCGTTACTTCCACCAATTCGTCGTCGGCGATGAATTCGATCGCCTGTTCCAGATTCAGCGTGCGGAAGGGAACCAGACGAATTGCATCGTCGGCTGTAGAAGACCGCATATTCGTCAATTTCTTTTCACGAACGGCGTTCACATCAAGATCGTTATCGCGCGAGTTCTCGCCGACGATCATCCCTTCGTAGACGTCGACGCCCGGTCCGACGAACAGTTCGCCGCGCTCCTGCAGGTTGTAGAGCGCATAGGCGGTGGTTACTCCATTGCGATCGGCAACCAGCGCACCGGTGAGCCGGTGCGGGATCTCGCCCTGCCATTCGGTGTATCCGTCGAAGAGCGAGTTCATCACGATGGTTCCGCGCGTATCCGTAAGCATTTCGCTGCGCAGTCCGATGAGTCCGCGACTTGGCACGCGAAATTCGAGACGCACGCGTCCGTAACCGTGATCGTGCATATTGCGCATTTCGGCTTTGCGCATACCGAGTTTTTCCATCACCACGCCCACGAATTCCTGGGGAATGTCGACCGTGAGCAATTCCACAGGTTCCATCAGCTTGCCGTCAATGCGCTTGGTGACGATCTCGGGCTTGCCGACAGCTAGTTCGTAACCTTCGCGGCGCATCATCTCCAGCAGGATCGAAAGCTGGAGTTCGCCGCGACCCATCACTTTGAACGAATCCGTGGTGTCAGTTTCCTGCACGGTGATGGAAACGTTGGTCAGCAACTCCTTGTCGAGACGGTCGCGGAGATTGCGCGATGTAACGTACTGGCCTTCGCGTCCCGCGAAGGGAGA
>CAZBCQ010000139.1:4028-11532 GCA_964490255.1 uncultured Terriglobales bacterium
TCGTTCAACACTTCCTGGGCGCGTGCATCGGGCCGGTCGATCTTGTTGATGACAAGAATCGGAGGGAGCTTCGCTTCGAGGGCCTTGCTCAACACGTAGCGCGTCTGGGGTAGCGGGCCTTCGGACGCGTCGACGAGCAACATTACGCCATCGACCATTTTCAGGGCGCGTTCGACCTCACCGCCAAAATCGCTGTGACCCGGGGTGTCCACGATGTTGATCTTGTAGTCGTGGTAATGGACGGCGGTGTTCTTGGCCAGGATGGTGATGCCGCGTTCACGTTCCAGGTCGTTGGAGTCCATGACGCGATCGACCAGTTCCTGGTTGGCGCGAAAGACGCCGCTCTGGCGGAGCATGGCGTCCACCAGCGTGGTTTTGCCGTGGTCAACGTGGGCAATGATGGCAATGTTGCGAATTCCCTTATTCAAGCATTCCTCTTTTATGGGGAGACGGGCGTCGGCCGCAAACCGGGAAGGTCAGGCCGGTCCAGTCACATGGTTAAGCCAATGAGAATGTTAGGCGCTGCGGAGACAGGTCTCTCTTAGACATTATATAGGGCATGTTAGTAGGGCGAGCGTTCGACCAACGGAAGGGCGAACTGGTCGAGGTTGGCGCCGCGGACATAGCCCTTAAGTTTTACGTGAATGCACTTCAGTTCAAAGCGCGGACTGCTTTCCAGAGTACAATTTGCGAGACATGCCTCGCGTTCGCTGGAAAATTGGTCTGCGCCTCAGCCTCGCAGTATTGCTTTCGGTGCCAATTGTTCCGAGAGCACACGCGGCGGCTCCGCTCGCTACTGACGCACGCGCCGATTCCGTCGTTGTTCTGAAGAGAGAGCGCAAGCTGATCCTGTATTCGCAAGGGCAGGCGCTCAAGACGTACTCCATCTCTCTCGGGATCGTGCCGGTTGGACCTAAGATGCGCCAAGGCGATCACAAAACACCGGAAGGGCATTACATCCTTGACCGCCGCAATCCGAACAGCCAGTACTATCGCTCTATCCACATTTCCTATCCGACGCCCGACCAGATCGAAACGGCGAAGAAGCGTGGCGTTTCTCCCGGAGGAGACGTTTTTATCCATGGCCTGCCAAACGGATTCGGTTGGCTCGGCTCCAGTCAACTTGCGTCCGATTGGACCGAAGGCTGCATCGCTGTGACCAACGCGGAAATGGATGAGATCTGGCGCGCGGTGCCGGACGGCACGCCGATCGACATAAAGCCGTAGCCAGTAGTCAGTGGTCAGCGCTCACTACCGGCCACTCACTCAATAACCAGCTACCCGCTCAACAACGCTTGCCTTTCCACTGATATACTCTCCCGTTTGCCTGACTTCATGGGTGAGGTTTTCTCATGTCTGAAGCTACTCTGCAGAAAGCTGCTGCTCCTGCTCCCCTGGTTGCGCTCACGGAAGACGAAATTCTCTTTCGCGACAACATTCGTCAGTTCGCGGATCAGAGTCTGCGTCCGCACGTGAAGGAGATGGACGAAAAGGGCGTGTTCGAACGCAGCCTGATCGACCAATTCTTCCAACTCGGGTTGATGGGAATCGAGACTCCGGAGCAATACGGCGGAGGCGGTGGAACGTTCTTTGAAGCCATCCTTGCGGTAGAAGAGTTGTCGCGAGTCGACGCTTCTGCGGGCGTGGTGGTCGACGTCCAGAATACGCTGGTGAACAATGCCTTCATCCGTTGGGGAAACGAGTCACAGAAGAAGAAGTACCTGCAGATGCTGGCGACAGATACTGTCGGCGCCTACGCACTGAGCGAAGCCGCTTCGGGCTCCGATGCGTTCGCACTGATGACCCGCGCGGAACTGAAGGGCAGCGAATACGTTCTCAACGGCCGCAAGCTGTGGATCACGAATGGTAAAGAAGCGGGCATCTTCGTGCTGTTCGCAACCGTCGATCCGGGTGCTGGCTACAAAGGAATTACTGCGTTCATCGTGGAGAAGAATTTTCCCGGTTTCAGTGTCGGCAAGAAAGAAGACAAACTTGGCATTCGGGCCTCCAGCACCTGCGAACTGATTCTGGAAGATTGTCGCGTGCCGAAAGAGAACGTCCTGGGTGAAGCGGGAAAGGGATACAAGATCGCGATCGAGACCCTGAACGAGGGCCGCATAGGAATCGGCGCACAAATGATCGGACTGGCGCGAGGCGCCTGGGAATACGCGGCGAAGTATGCGCAGGAGCGCAAGCAATTTGGCAAGCCTATCGCGGACTTTCAGGGAGTGCAGTTCCAACTAGCGCAATCGGCCACCGAATTGGAGGCGGCGCGCCTGATGGTTTACAACTCAGCCCGCATGAAAGACGCCGGCATGAACTTCGTGAAGGAAGCGGCGATGACGAAATTGTTCGCGTCGCAAGTTGCTGAAAGAGTTACTTCCTTAGCAGTAGAAGTCTACGGGGGTTATGGGTTCACAAAGGATTACCCCGTTGAAAAATTCTATCGTGATGCGAAAATAGGGAAAATCTACGAAGGCACGTCGAACATGCAATTGCAGACGATCGCCAAACTGGTGGTAGGCGGAAAATGAATATGATCCCAGGACAAAGTACAGAGCAGCGGCGATTTCCCCGATACGAAGTCAGCGATGAGCTGATGGCCTTCGATAATCGCGGCCAGGAATTGGGCCGGATCGAGAAGATCGGCGGAGGCGGCATGCAGGTTCGGTTGTCGACCCAACTCGCGGGGTGCACTCTGGTCCGCGGGTCTCAATTGTTGGTCGATGTGTTCGAGTCCGGAACATTACGTCATACGATTCGGGTCGCCGTTATTTTTCGCCATCCGCACGTCCTCGGGGTAGAGTTCGTAAACTAGGCGAATTCCCCGCTTCGGCAACACCTCCTGCAAACTAAAAGCGTTACCCCTTGGTAACGTGTACCTGCCTTGTTTCCGATCCAGAGCTGCACTACACTTTCGCTTCTTCCCCCACACAGTGTCCGGTTGCGCCGAGGAGGCGTGTCATGCTCAATCCGGCCCAGCACCTGCCCGATATGCTCGAGGTGGAGAAGTTCTACATCTCGATGCTGGAGCAGGAGCTCGCGCATCCGATCCCTGTGCCGGCCGAAGCCAATTCTTCGGCGCAGAGCGGGGCCGAAGCGGTGTCGCGTTGGCTGTCACTGCTGGACCTCGCGGTCACTCCGCTGATGGTACGTGATTGGTTGCGGGAGTCTACGAGCTCGCAAACCGCCGAAGCATTGCTGCGCTACTTCATTTTCAAACAGCCCACAAAAGAAATCGACCGCGACAAAACTGATTTCGTTTCCACCTTCTTGCACCGCGTGCGAAACATTCCCGTGCGAAGCCTCGATGAGTACACCGGCGATGAGGCTACGCCGTTCGAGCCCGTTCTCACGAGCATTCTTGGTCTGAAAGACCTTCCGGCGCTGCCACAGGAGCACCGCCAATTGTCGCGCGAGTTTCGTTTCATTCGTGAGGAGCTCGAAGAGATTCGCGATTTCAACCAGTTGATGGACTCGGGAGTGATGCAGCGCTCACGCGACATCAAGCTACGGCTGGGGGCCTCTTTCTATCATCCGCATGTGCTGGCGACGGCTGCCGAGTACAACGTGTGCATGGGAGAGCTGTTTGATTCGGTCTTCAAGCAGGCCGCGCACGAGATCAGGGAGTTTGCGGCAAAAGTTCAGAAAGCCGGTGGAAGCATCATGTCGCGGATCGAGGGCGACGTCACGATCAAGCAGATGGCGGAAGTCGAAGCCACAGCCATCCTGAGCACGGACTACGCTCGTGCCGCCGACCAGTTGCGAACCGTCTCGAAACTGCAAAAGGTTGTCGACAACAAGACGCGCTCTTTGGCGACTCCCACATCGGCCACGCCGACTCCGACAGGAACGGCGGCGAAACCCTCGTCGGCCACATCGCTGAGGCCAAGTGCGGGACGGGTTCCGATGCCCAGTCCTTCGGACGCGAAGGGCGTAGATAAATCAAATGAAGATAGCAAGGTTCGCTCCACCATCAACTCGATCCAGAACTTTATTGCGGCTGCCCAGGCGACCTCGGGCTGCGCTTTCCCAATGCGCAACGGCAGCCTGATGCTCACCTCGGCCGAGGTGGATGCGTTCCGCGCCGAGTATCGGGAGGAGAAGAGTTTTCGCGGAGAGTATGCGGCCGCAATGGTGGAGTCCGTCGCCCTTTGTGCGCGTATGCTGGCCGAGACTGACGAGTTTAATTCACACAGCGATTCCGCTTACCTCTGGAAACAGCACGCCGACTCGATGACTTATCTGCTTGCCTGCGCCACCAAGGTACAGGAACAGGGGGCCGAACTTTTGCGCCTTTCGAAACAGCGCGGGTTGACCGACAAAGCTGGCGCACTCGAAGTCACTTTGGAGCGCTTACGCACGCAGGAGTTGAATGTGGCGCGCACGCTGGAAGCAGTTGAGAGCCGGGCAAAATAGCGGCCATAGTCTCGGCTGGCATTGCGCTGCCCTTCGCGTGAAAATCTCGGCAGATTGTGTCCTCCGGAAGTACAATCATCACAAATAGCAGCTATTCTGATCGGGTAGCATCCTAATTGTGGGTAGGCTTCGCTCCCGGGCGTCTGACAATGCAGGTGAGCGCAGCTCGGCAGTTTATGAAGTTGTCGTTTCATCGTTGTCCACATTGCCATAGTCACGAGGTCTATCGCTCGCGCACGCGTGGTGTGTGGGAGAACTGCGTTTTCCCCCTGTTCTTGATACGGCCGGTGAGATGCTACACATGCATGCGACGTCACCTCCGCCCGGTTCTGATTTCGACCGACCATCCTAAGCGATCGCTGGAGCACAGTAACGTAGCGTGACACGCTTCGACATGGGGAACGAATAGAGCCGAGCCCACTGACGAGGATCGTGATGCGATCTTGCAATGCTCGCGCGATCGCCGCACCCGCTGAGACGGGCGCTAAGACTCGTCAATCAGCAACAACTGTCGAACCTCGGCAGCGCTCTTGCGCTTCCAAAACCGATTGAAGTTGTCCAGAGAAGTCAGAGTACTCGTGCGCATACGGTCCACATAGACCCTGCCATTCAAGTGATCGATCTCATGTTGCAGAATTCGTGCGTACCAGCCCTGCGCGGTGATCACTTTGGGCTCAGCATGCTCGTCAAGGCACTCGATTGTGACTGTATTTGCGCGCGGAACTAATGCCATAAATCCGGCGAAACTCAGGCACCCTTCGAAGAACTCGGGACTGTTTCCTTCGCTGCGAACAATTCGCGGATTCACGATGACATGAAATGGCACTGGCCGACGATCTCGAATTCGCAGCTCTTCTTCGGCAATGTCCTTCAAGTATTCGGCCCGGTCTTCAATTACGGCGAGTTGCAGCGAGACACCGACCTGCGGAGCAGCCAGGCCCACGCCGGGCGCATCGCGCATCGTGTCTCTCATGTGTGTAATGAGTTGTTGGATTGGTTCACTGCGGAGTTCATCAGTGGATAGCTGCCGGGCTTGCTGCCGCAACACTGGATCGCCGAGTTGGACGATTTTCAGCCTCAAGCAGACAGAATACCGCCTGCCGCAGCTTTCGCGCGACTGGAAGCGATTAGCCGGAACGACACACCCGCCGTCTGCCCAACCGAGCCTAGGAGGCAGCAACCTGGGAGCGAAAATGCGGCGCCGCATAGCTGCACTGCAAGGCCGCGATCGACTGTTCCTTGGTTTCATCAAGTGGTAATTGGAACACTTCGATCACGCGCGTGCTCTCCAGCACATCGCGAACTGCCTTAGAAGCAGAGCAAAGACGAATCCGATAGCCGTCCGCGTATGCCGTCAGATAGTGCACCAGCAATTCGGGGACATCTCTCGGGCGTAATTCGACATGCTCTAAGCTAAGAATTACATTCTTGAATTCGGGGTAATGTTCGCGAACGGTCTTACTGAGACTGTCCGGTTCGCTGGCGAACGCAATTTTGCCCTGGTAGGAGATAAACAGAATATTGCCGAGTATTTCTACTTCGCCTTGCATTTCTCCACCCAACTTCCTTACTACTTACCTATAAGTTAATGCTACCGTATTGCAACTTCATTTCAGCTCTGCAAATTTACGATGAATGCGATTGGCGGGGCACCTGTCAATTCGTACAGGTGAGTTCTTCCTGAGATGGCTTGTGGTTAGTCCCCCACCGCAGTCCTCGGCATGATGTGAACGGGCGGTGAGACCGGCACGCCATCGCTGTAGGTCACGGTTCGTCCGGAGATTGCCGGAACTCGTTCGCCCGGAACGACTATCCCAATCAGGTTCAAAGGATCTGCCGCAGACAACGTAACGGTTTCGCCCGAGGGCTCGAGCCTGCGAATCGACCGCAGCGATTCCACCGCAACCGGCAGCGCGAACTGTTCGCCGATAAAGCCTTGCACGAAGCGTCCGCCGCGAATCTCGCCGCGGTCTTCCAGGCGGCGGAAAGCCATCACCAGTTCGCGCCACTTCGGCAGCATGTTTTCGCGCACCAGCAACTCGCGGAAGACTACGCCGTACCGGCGCAGCAGCATCCAGCAAGTCGCTTCCACAGTGCGATTGCGGTCGTTGCTGAAAACAGGGTATAGGAGTGACCATCGACCCGCGCTGTGTCGCCGACGGGTCGTGCGTCCACTGCCCTGACCCGAGCGGCGCTTGGGATCAATCAGCGAGCGCAGGTTGTCGAATCCATCGGCGGTGACCAGACCAGCGGCAACGAGTTCCCATAATTCGGTCTCGACTTCGGCCTTCAGGTTGCCGGTGCCGCGAACGATATCGGCGAAGAACGACGCGCCTCGCTGACGCAGGAACTCCAGTACCTGCTTCGCCCCTTCGCTCAGACCAGCATGGTCCGATCCGTCGTGCGCAGTATGGTGCGGCTGCATCCAATCCGCGTCGTCTCGCAGGAAGAATGTGATAGGCGCCACGCTGGTAGGGATCACGCGTCGAACGCGCTGGCCATCCCCGTTCGTATTCGCGCTGCTCTCGATAGTCGCCGGGTGCGGCGACAGGCGTCCCCACCCGACTGCGCCCATCATGCAAAGCTTATCCAGTTCAGCGGGATCATAGTCGTGAACGCGGTGCGCCAGCACTTGCCGTTCCCAGGCATTCGCGGGGATTTCGAAACCCTGCAACTGACGTAATGCCTCCAGCAGCCCGCGCTCTCCACGTAGCTGCGATCCCGGTGCGACATGCTGCCAACGCAGCTGCCAGCGCATGAAATGCGCGGGCATCACCGGTTCGATTTCGCGACGCAAAATGCCAAGCGTCAGACGATGAATGCGGGCAAGCAGACGGCGTTCGCAGAATTCGGTCGCTGGTCGCTGGTCGCTGTTCGTTCGCGAACCGGTAAATGTCCCACGCAGGATCGCGCCCGTAGACTCGAGTCGCAAGAGCGCTTGTTCTACATCGGACTCGCTCAATGCCAACGTTCGCGCTAGATCGGAGGCAAATGCCGGCCCGATGTGCGACATCCATCCCGTGATGGCGGAATAAATCGCATCGGATCGTGAGGTGTCCGCGCCATCGAAGTGCACAGATGGAGC
>CAZBCQ010000140.1:0-3434 GCA_964490255.1 uncultured Terriglobales bacterium
TGATCATGCTGGCGATCTTCGGGATGGGCGTGCTGATCATCGATCTGATGCTGCCAGCGGAGTGGAAACGCGCGAATGCGTGGACGGCGCTGGTGGGACTGGGATTTTCGGCGGCGGCGGTTTACAAGATTCAGGTCGCTGACCGTGTTGCAGAAGCGCACGGCCATGCCGGTTCTTTTACGGGCTTCGCAGGATCGCTGGTTGTGGATCGCTTTGCGATCTACTTCTTCTACTTGTTTCTTGCTGGTGCGGCGATCGCCATCCTCATGTCGGTGAAATACCTGGAGATCGAGCGCGAGCAGCACGGCGAGTTTTACGCGCTGGTGTTGTTTTCGGTGATCGGCATGATGTGTCTGGCGTCGGGCTATGACATTGTGGTGCTGTTCATCGGCCTGGAACTGATGGCGATCTCGACCTACGTGCTGGTGGGATTCCTGCGGCGCAGCCAGCGATCGAATGAAGCTGCACTGAAGTACTTGCTGCTGGGCGCGTTCTCGTCCGGAATCTTTGCATACGGGCTGTCACTGTTCTACGGACTGGCAGGCAGCACGAACGTTGGACAGATCGCTCGGACGCTGGAAGAACATTTCCGCACCAATCCTAAAGATCCGATTGCGATCCTTGCGCTGTTGACTACCGCAACCGGATTGCTTTTCAAGATTGCAGCCGTACCGTTTCATCAGTGGGCGCCGGACGCGTATGAAGGCGCTCCGACCAGTGTGACTGGCTATATGTCAGTTGCGGTGAAAGCCGCGGGTTGGGCGATCTTGCTGCGCATATTCCTGTACATGCTGTACCCGTTGCGGTCGGTTTATGTACCGATGATCATCTTTGTTTCCCTGGCGACGCTGACAGCGGGGAACCTCGCTGCCCTCACTCAGACCAACCTGAAGCGACTCCTGGCGTATTCGTCGATCGCGCATGTGGGCTACATGCTGCTTGGCCTGGTGGCGGGCAACAATGAGAGCGCGAGTTCCACCGGCATCAAGGGAATTATGGTGTACCTTCTCGTGTACACCTTCATGAACCTCGGCGCGTTTGCGGTGATCACGTCGCTGCGACGACGCGACATCATTGGCGATGAGATCGATGACATTGCGGGTTTGATGTTCAAGGCTCCGACAGAAGCGATCCTGATGCTGCTGTTCCTCTTGTCTCTGGCGGGAATTCCGCCACTGGCCGGCTTCTGGGGCAAGTACTACATCTTCCTCTCTCTGATTGAGTCGGGACACTACGCCCTGGCAGCGGTGGCGGTGCTTTTCGCGGTGCTGGGTCTCTATTACTACTTGCGGATTGCGAATGCGATGTTGATGCGTCCAGCGGAAAGCACAGAGCCAGTGGCGATGAGCCCTGGTCTGCGATTGGCACTGGCGATCACGGCGCTGGGAACACTGGTCATCGGCATCTTTCCGGAGGTTTTCCTCAAGGCAGCGGCCTGGTCGCTCAGCGTTCCGCAGGCGAGTGCCGTGCTGGGGCTCCTGAAGTAGAGAGGAGGCATCATCAAAGGCTTTGCTTGCGTACAATGGTGCGCGACTATGCCTGAGCCACCGCAATCTTCCAATGGCAACTTCTTCGTAACGCTCGCGCGATACAGCCAGTTGGCGTTTGTACTTCCGGCTGCTACTTTCGTTGGCTGGATCATCGGCGCGCTTCTCGATAAGTGGCTGCACACGTCGTGGTTGTACCTTGCCGGGCTGATTGTGGGAATCATCGCCGGGTTCGTTGAGTTGATCCGGACAGTGATTAAGAATGAAGGGAAGGACGAGTAGTCGTGTCTGACCCGGAGTTTACCCAGTCCGATCCGGACGATGCGGAAGACGTATTCGAGCCGACAGCTGTGGATCCAAAGGTGGAGCAGCTTCTTGGCGGGTCGATCGGGCGAATCCGCCAGTCGATGATGGTGCTGGCTGCGATTGCCGTCCTTTTCGCGTGGTTCATCTGGGGTTGGAGAATCGCTGCTGGGGTGCTGCTCGGCTGCGTCGTTTCTTATTTGAACTTCCACTGGCTTGAACGCGCAATGAACGCCTTGGGCGAGCGAATAACTACTGCTGGATCAAAGATTTCGAGCACCGGAACGGTGATGCGTTTCCTGCTGCGCTATGTCTTTATCGGCATCGGAGCCTATGCTATATTCAAGGGTTCTCCTGCCAGCCTTTACGGTTTCCTTGGTGGCTTGTCTTTAACCGTGGCTGCAATCTTGTGCGAGGCCGTTTTTGAAGCGTACGCGGCATTGCGCTCGAAAATTTAGCTGGTACGAGTACGTCATTCTTCATGCCTGAACAACTGCCATTTACTGCCCTGTTGAACCGGATCTTTGGCGGACCGGTGACCGCATTCCTCAACGCAATTGGCCTTCATCCGAAGTATCCGCACGCGCCTATTCCGAATTACCTATCGATGGAAATTCTGGTGGTCGCGATCCTGTTCCTTCTTTTCATCCTGGTCAGGGGAAGTCTGTCGGTGGATCGGCCTCGTGCGCTGCAGCACATCTTTGAAGGCATACACGGCTTTATCGAGAACCAGAGCAAGGAAATCATTGGGCCGCATAGCGAAATATTCACGGCCTTTCTGGCACTGCAGTTCATTTTCATACTGCTCTGCAATCTGCTGGGACTGGTACCTGGATTCGAGTCACCTACTGCGGAAGCTTCAGTGCCATTGGGTTGTGCTCTGGTCGCTTTTGTCTATTACAACTACCAGGGTGTCCGGCAACACGGGCCGTTGGGTTATGCGAAGTTGTTCACGGGACCCATGCCGGCACTAGCTCCGCTGATGATTCCGATTGAAATCATCAGCAATCTGGCCCGAGTGATGTCGCTCACCATACGTCTTTTCGCCAACATGTTCGCGGGCGACATGGTGACACTTGTCTTCTTCTCCCTGGTGCCGATTGTGATTCCAGTGATCTTCCTGGGATTGCATATCTTCGTTTCGCTGCTGCAGGCATATATCTTCACCCTACTGACTACGGTGTACCTGCAGGGAGCGGTTGCTGCAGAGCACTAAAGGCGTTTCGAGTTTCACGTTTCACGAACACGGTTTCATTCAGTATTTCGGCTTCAAAGAGTTTTGCTGCGAGTGTGAGGGCGTCTGCACGGTATGGCGTCAACCACCCACTGGCAGCGATTTATAAGGAGAAAGTACATGCGCAAAACACTCTGCTACATCTTTATGGCGCTCGCGATTATGTTCATCGCCGCGCCGGTTTACGCCCAGGGCGGTGAAGGCGCTGCCGCGGGCACGAATTGGGTCGCGATTACCGCCGGTTTCGCAATGGCCATTGCTTCTGGTCTGTGTGCTCTCGGCCAGGGCAGGGCAACTGCCGCTGCCACCGAGGCACTGGCACGCAACCCGGGAGCACGCGCCGGAATCCAGTTGGCACTGATTCTTGGTCTGGCACTGATCGAGTCGCTGGCTCTATACACGCTGGTGAT
>CAZBCQ010000140.1:3534-4904 GCA_964490255.1 uncultured Terriglobales bacterium
CTATCGATTCAGGCGGGCGAGATTTTTGGTTTTCTCGGTCCCAACGGGGCAGGCAAGAGCACAGCGATCCATCTGGCAATGGGATTCATGCGACCGAGCGCTGGGTCGGGCGCATTGCTGGGCAAGAAGTTCGGTTATGCTCCCGCTCGGAAACGCGTTGGATTCCTGGCGGAGAATGTGGCTCTGTACAACCGTCCGGTAAAGGATTTGGTGCGCTTCTACGGAGCCCTGAACGGGATCCGCGATCCGGAACTGGTGAAGCGTACGAGCGAGGTTTTGGAGCTACTGGAATTGCGCGATGTCGAATCGCGGAGGGCCTCGAAGCTCTCGCGCGGAATGCTGCAGCGGGTGGGATTGGCACAGGCACTGGTGAACGATCCGGAGCTGCTGATCCTGGACGAGCCCACTTCTGCGCTGGATCCGCTGGGACGCGTTGCCGTGCGCGAGCTGCTGGTACGTGCGCGCAATGCGGGGAAGACCGTTTTCCTGAGCTCGCATTTGCTGTCGGAGATCGAACTGATTTGTGATCGCGTCGCCATCGTAAGTGAGGGCAAGCTGATGAGAGTGGGAAGCACTTCAGAGCTGCTGGAGTCCGCGGAGCAGTTGGAGGTCGTGGCTAGCGGTGTCGCGCCGCCGGGTTTTCCCGGTGCAAGAAATGAGAATGGCAATCTGATCCTGAGCGTGAAACGAGCCGAGCAGCGCCGGGTAATCGAACAGATATGGGCGGCAGGCGGTGAAGTGCTACGCGTGAATCCGGTGCGACGGTCGTTGGAAGATTTGTTCCTCGAATTGACCGCGCCTGTTCCCGTCAGTGAATCTCGTTCACATGGCGGAGGCTCGGCATGAGTCCGGTTCTGCTGATTGCGCTCAATTTTCTGCGAGAGAGCCGCTGGGCCATTCTGCTGCTACTTGTGTGGGCGGTGATCAGCGGTGGAGCGGCCGCGTATTCGATCAGAGGAGCGCAGGACGATGCACTGTTCTATCTGAAGCAACAGGCAGTCTACGGTGTGGTGTTTACAGCGTTTCTTGCTTCGTCAGCGATTTACAACCAGCGCCGATCACGCCGGATTCTCGCGGTCTTGTCTAAGGCCGTAAGTCGAGGCGAATACTTGGCGGGACTGGAAGCGGGATTCCTGGCTGCTGCGGCCGTGTACTGCGTGGCATTCGCGATACTCGGCGGCTGGGTATTCAGGAGAGCGGGATTTGCCCCCACCCGAGTGGTTGCCATCGCGATGATGCTATTTGCGGCGTCGGCGCTGGCGGGAAGCATGGCACTGCTGTTTTCAACCTTTTTGAGTCCATTGTTTGCGATTGCTCTGACCGCACTCGTCGTGGGCATCAATGGAGTGCTAGTACAGACTTCGTCGGGC
>CAZBCQ010000140.1:5004-8239 GCA_964490255.1 uncultured Terriglobales bacterium
TTCTTGCTGAAGTGGACCATGTCGTTCATACGCTGGTTGGGATCTTCATCCTTCCAGAACGCATGCATCGCAGGAGAGACTACGCCAAGGAAGCCTGCAGCCAACAACGCTCCTAATCTAGGCTTGATTCCCAAGACAATGCTCGTTCCGCCCGCAATCAGCATAATTCCCGAGGCGGTTACCGCAACATCCGGTTTAGGGACTTTCTTCGCGGCGGCGTACTGAGTAAGAGTTTTACGCTGCTTGAGATGATTGACGCCGTTGTAGATGAAGAAGCCTCCGAGCATGATCCGTCCGATGAGAAAGGGAGCCTTCATGGATTTGCCTCCGCGCGATTGGATGGCAGAAACGCTGTGGGTGGTATCCAGCGCGAACCAAATTCGCGGGCCAAGGTGCAGATCGGACAATCGGGTATTCACCCGAGGTCAAGGTAACGAGAGAGAAAAAGGTCCTACTACCCTCGTTATCACCTTGGTGCATTCTTCAGTACATGTCGGGAGCAAGCCGAGGCAGAATGTCTTCGTTGATTCACCCCAAGCACTCGATGTGTAGGAAGGAGACTTGGAAGATTTCAGAGCGAAGAGGGCGGGCCGAGTGCCCGCCTTTTTTATTTGGTGTTACCTCCGGAGATGGCTCAAGTAATGACTGAACGGCTCCGTTCAGCGCGCTCGAAAGCTGGGTAACTCGCGTGCATTCGGCGCAATTACATAAGTATTACAGAAGCCGCCGCTATTCCCTGATACCGTCAAATCATTACGTGGGGAAATCGGAACTGAACAAGGGGACACATGAGCTTTCTTAAGAATGATCGGACGTTTACGGAACCGATCAGCAAGCTGACCACATTTTTCATGGTCTTATTCCACATCGGCGCGGTAGCCGCGCTATTCTTTTTCAGCTGGAAGGCTGCGTTCCTCGCGGCTGTGCTCTGGTGGATCTCCGGCAGCCTTGGCATCGGGATGGGCTATCACCGGCTGCTTACGCACCGCGGTTACAAGACACCCAAGTGGGTTGAATATTTCCTGACGACGTGCGGGACGCTGGCGCTGGAAGGCGGACCGTTCTTCTGGGTAGCTACCCATCGCGTGCACCACCAGAACACAGATCGAGAGGGCGATCCGCATTCTCCGATAGACGGTGGCTTCTGGGCGCATATGGGCTGGATCATGACGGGCCGCGCGATGCACAATTCGTCTGCGGCGCTGCTGCCTTACGTTCCCGATCTTCGCAAAGACAAGTTCCACACGTGGATCAGCAAATGGCACTGGGTTCCGCTCACGACGCTGGGCGTCGCGATCCTCGCGATTGGCGGCTGGAAGTACGTCTTATGGGGCATTTTCCTGCGGACCACGCTTGGCCTGCATGCGACCTGGCTGGTGAATTCCGCCACGCATATGTGGGGAAAACAGCGATTCCTGACCAATGACCTTTCGAAGAACAGTTACTGGGTCGCGCTGCTGACATTCGGCGAGGGATGGCACAACAACCATCACGCGCACCCGCAATCGGCACGCCACGGCCTGCGCTGGTACGAATACGATCTTAACTGGTACGGCATTTCCGTCTTGAAGCTGCTTGGGCTGGCGTGGGACATCAAGCTGCCGAAGCTGAAGGAGGCGGAGCAGCCAGAAAAAGCTGTCGTACCTGCCGTCGTTGCCGAGGAACTTGTGCCGGTCTCAGGCGATTAGCACATTAGCATTCATGATTCATGACCGCGGACTTACGAGTCCGCGGTTTTTCTTTGTGGCGCACTCCTCAACTACAATCTAGCTAGCCATGCGTATCGCGAGCCGCGGGAAGACGATCGCATTCTTTATCACCCTGGGCGCCTGTGCCGTCGGGCTGGCGATCGCGCTCAACATTACGTGGATCATCATCAACTGGAAAGAAGTGGTCCCGATGGTGCTCGGGATCTTTTTTTTCGGCTTCATCATTGCTGGATTGGTGCTGAACACGATCTTCCTAGTGCGTGAGATTCGCCGCAACGAACAGCAGGACAGCTTCCTGAATGCGGTTACTCATGAGCTGAAGACCCCGATCGCATCCATTCGCTTGTACCTGGAGACGCTGCAAAAACGCTCGGTGGAGGAGACGCAACGGCACGATTTCTATCGCATCATGCTGGAAGACACGGACCGGCTGCTGGGAACTGTGGAACAGGTACTGAGGGCAGGAGAGGCGCGCCATGGTTCGGACAATCATAAGCAGAGGCAAGAGGTGGATTTCTCCACGCTGGTTCGCGATTCACTGGAACTGGCGCGATTGCGCCACAACCTGGCCACGCAGGAGCTCCGTTTCGGGGCGGAGCCAGATCAGGGGATCACTTTGCTTGGAAACCCCGAAGAACTCCGGACGGCTATTGGCAATCTTCTGGACAATGCCGTGAAGTATTCCGGCAAATCCAAGGAAATCGTGGTGGATGTTCTCAGTCCGAACATCGATACGGTCGTGCTGCAGGTCCGCGATAAGGGAATTGGAATTCCGAAGCCGGAACTCAAACGCATTTTCAAGCGCTTCTATCGTGTAAGGACGTTGGCATCGGGACCGATGAAGGGCACAGGGTTGGGATTATTCATTGTCCGCTCCATCGCGCGGCGCCACGGAGGTGACGTCCTGGCCGAGAGCGAAGGCGAAGGAAGAGGGAGCACATTTACGATGCGCCTACCGAGGGTGTACCGCGCATGAGCCATCTCCTGATCGTAGAAGATGAAGTGCATCTGGCGCGAGGCCTGCAGTTCAATCTCGAGGCCGAGGGATACACGGTGGAAGTTACGGAGACCGGTGAAGCTGCTCTAACCAAGCTTCTACGCGACCACGAACCCTTCGATGCGTTGATCCTCGACGTAATGCTGCCGGGTAAGGATGGATTCATGGTGGCAAGCGAACTTCGCGCGGCCAAGCAGTACATCCCGTTGCTGATGCTTACGGCCCGAAGCCGTCCGGAGGACGTGCTGAAGGGTTTCGAGTCGGGGGCGGACGATTACCTTCCCAAGCCATTCGACCTGGACATCCTGATAGCTCGGATCGGGAGCCTGCTGCGACGAAAGAATTGGACTCGGCAGCCCGCGGAGACAAATAGTCAGGCGGGGGCCGCACAGAATGTTTTCAGCTTTCGGGGCAAGCAGGTCGATTTCGACAGATTGCAGCTGCAGAACGGCAAAGATTCCTTCCAGCTGACAGTAATGGAGTGCGAACTGCTGCGGTACCTCATACGCAACCAGGGACGTCCGGTCGC
>CAZBCQ010000140.1:8339-11520 GCA_964490255.1 uncultured Terriglobales bacterium
ATCACTATTCACAGCAGTTCCACCGTTGTGCTGGTTCCTACCCTGGTTACGGATCCCGCAGGGAAACCTGTGTATGGACTTCGCGCAGAGGATTTCATCGTCGAAGACAATGGGGTCGTCCAGCCAGTGCGCATTGACGAAGCCCTGGAGACGCAGCCGATTTCTCTTATTGTCGCCGTGGAGAAATCACAGGACGCCAGCGCGGCATTGGAGAGAATTCAGCGTCTGGGAAGCTTGATTGATCCGATCATCGGCGATGGTAAGGGCGAAGTCGCACTCGTGACATTCGATAGCGAGCCAAAGCTGGTTCAGGATTTCACTCCCGACAGCGGTCAAGTTACGAAGCACTTGAAAGCGCTGAAAGCCAGCGGAGGCGATGCAGCGATCCTGGACACGATCAGCTTTTGTGCGAGGCGGCTAGGGGCGCGTCCGAAGAATCACCGAAAGATTCTGCTGATCATCTCCGAGACGAGAGACCATGGCAGCACGACTCGAGTGGAGGATGTGATCCGGCAAGTGGAGGCGAGCAACACCATCGTTTACAGTTCAACCTACTCGCCCGTGATCGACTCGTTATGGGCAACGCCGACCAGCAATACTCCCAATTTCCTGAACTTGTTCAAGCTGCTCGTGCAGGAAGTCAAAGACAATGCGCCACAAACGTTATCCCAGTTGTCCGGTGGGGAATACCTGCCGTTCAAGTCAGAAAAGGCATTCGAAGACAAGATGACGGAGATCAGCAACCATCTCTTTAATTCCTACTTGCTGAGCTACCAGCCCAAGAACCTGCAGCCGGGACAACACACACTGCGAGTACGGCTAAACTTCAATAGCGACGCCAAGCTTTATACACGAAGCGGGTACTGGGCCGCAGAGCAAACCCAAGCTCAAGGTCAGACACAGACTCCGGGTTCCGGCACGACCAGCAACGCCCACTGAAGTGTTTCGGGCTGGGAGCGCTAGGTGACTTCTTCGTTGCGCGCGCCGGCCGCCGATCCTAATACAAAACAACTAGTGCATCGTTAAGCGATATATATGTGCATCGATTCTGCGGCGATGCCCATCCTAGTAATTGGGAGGTAAAGAAACATGGATGTGGCATATAGGGGGACAACAAACATAGCAACACGGAGCACGCACTGGGGCGCAATCTGGGCCGGGGTCTTCAGCTTCATGGCGATCTGGTCGGTATTTGGAGCGCTGGGGCTGGCGATCTTCGCGACGAATGCAAGCCCGAATGCAGCTCAGCCGGTCGCTGGCCAGGGATGGGGAATCGGCATTTGGAGCATCGTGCTTACCATCATCGCGATGTACGTGGCAGGCCGGGAAACTGGAAGACTGGCCGGAGTGGAAACACGGCACGATGGCATGATCCACGGCCTGATTATGTTCGGGCTGTCTGTGGTTGGAGCTCTGGTCCTGGTCTCCGTTGGCGGTAGTGCGCTGAGCGGAGGAACCGGAGTGAACGGCGGCGTCCACAGCGGCTATGTTCTCAGCGTAGCGAGTGGATTGGGCTGGGCTGGGTTCTTGTCGCTCTTCTTTGGATGGCTGGCGGCCATGATTGGCGCGTCGTCAGGGGCTGGACGCAAGAATATTGCCAGCCGGGTACGTGAAATCGATCGCGAGATGCGCCCAGCTGCGTAGAGTGACGGAGGTAATGAAGGCGGTGCTCGAAGCACCGCCTTTTTCTTGCCGCAGTCGTAAGATGTTGGGATGATTACTGCAGCTGCCACTTGGACCGACCACGATCGTTTCGTAGCACAAGCCTCAAGCGGACACGCCCTAGTTGTCGATACCGGAGAGAAGAAGACTGCTTCCAGCCCGGTAGAGTTGGTCCTGATTGGTCTGTGCGTCTGCACTGCTTACGATGTCGTGAGCATTCTTCGCAAGAAGCGCGAGCCTTTCACTGGGGTGGAGGTCTCGGCCGAAGGCGAGCGCGCAACGGAGCAGCCTTCGGTCTACACAATTATAAGACTGCTTTATCGAGTGAGAGGAAAGGTAAGTCGGAAGGCGGTGGAAGATGCAGTTCGCCTTTCTGAACAGAAATATTGCTCAGTGGCGGCTATGCTGAACAAAGTCGCGAAAATCAGCTGGGATATAGAGCTAGACGAAAAATAGTTGCGCCCGCGAGCCGCCCTGGTTTATCCAATTCTGCATGCTTGAGCAGAAGATCATTGTGTTTACGCAGCCCGACTGTCCTCCATGCAGAAGCGTGAAGGTCTACCTGGCTGATAAAGGTTTGGAGTTCGAAGAACGGGACGTCACCGCAGACCAGGAAGCGGTGCGCGATTTGGTAGAGACGTATCAAAGCCGGTCCACCCCTACCATTGTGATCGGCGAGAACGTTATGATCGGGTTTGATCCAGAAGAACTCGACCAGATTCTTGCCAAATAAAGCACACCCGATTCGCGGATATCTGTTCATCGCATCAGCCACGATGTGCTGGGCGATCTCCGCAACCCTCGGGCGGGCCGTATTCACCGGCCGTCTGCTAGCCAGCGGCGGCAAGGCTCTTCCGCCGATCGATCCACTGATTCTTGCGCAAAGCCGGACAACAATTTCCTTCCTAATACTGGCGCCAATGCTTCTCGTGTTTCGAGGACGAGGCGCGCTAAGCATGCCGAAACGCGATTGGCTCTGGACAGCAACAGTCGGCGTGTTGGGCGTGGCCATGTCGAACTATTTTTACTATCTGGCCATCCAGAAGACGAATGTTGCGACGGCGATCACGCTGCAGTACACGGCACCGATCTGGGTGTTGCTGTACATGGTGGGGCGCGGAGTCCAGAAGGCGACGATCAAGCGACTAGTCTCGATCGTGCTGGCGATTCTCGGCATTGCCATCGTTGTGGGACTGTTCAGCGCTGGCGGTTTTCGCGTGAATGCCATCGGCGTCTTCGCGGCGCAGATAGCGGCAGTTACCTTTGCGTTCTATAACGTGGGCGGTTCCGGATTGGTAGCGCGCTACGACCGATGGAAAGTGGTGGCGAATACGTTCCTTGGAGCGGCTCTGTTTTGGATTGTGGTTAATCCGCCATGGAAGATTATCGCTGCCCACTACTCGCCCGCACAGTGGCTGTTTTTGCTGGTGTTTGCGATGACGTCGATCCTGATTCCGTTCTCACTCTACTTCGCCGGTTTGCAGCATCTGGATCCGACCCGAGCAATCGTTACCAGTTG
>CAZBCQ010000141.1:0-8510 GCA_964490255.1 uncultured Terriglobales bacterium
AATCGCCTTATCACTCACAATCACCAACCCGCTGAGGATAGACTCTGCTGAATGACTGAAAAACCATATAGTGTCACCATCGTCGTGGATCGAGAATACGGCGAGAAACTGTCGCAACTACCGTCCGATCAGCCTGTATGGATAGTGGACACGCCAGCAAACCGAGCCGCAGCGGGACGGATTTGGGCCAAGCGGACAAACGCGAATCACCTAACAGGCGTGACTACGTTCAAGTGCGATCCAACGCGCTCTGGAGAAGAGGCGCTTATTAGTGAGTTCGACCTCGACAGTTTCTTCGGGAAGGCGACGAGCTCCATTCCGTCGTTACCGAGGTAATTTGAACGCTGAGTGCACTGCTGTCAGACTTAGGCGCATGAGTGGGGCAACCAAAACTGCAATAGGTTTCTGCGTTGGACTTTTGACGGTGCTCGCCGTCATTTCCGTATATTCACAACTTACCGAGGTAAGGGCCGAAAATCTTCAAGCTGAGAGAGATACCGCCGTCGTCCGTCACCTAACTCCAGATTACGTGATGTCCAGATGCGGAAGTCCAGTTTCTGATGAAGTGAACGTCCTGACACGCGATGGATCGGCAGATCGAGAACTCCAATATCACGCGACGACGCTTACTTTCTACAAATCCAAGTCGGACGAGAAATGGAACTATATCGCGGCGAAGAATGGTGTCGGTGAGGCAATCGATTCCCCACGTTCGCTTCCGGCTCTCCTTCCGTGCCTGGAGCAGAAATAAGCCGCAGCCGGCCTGCGCTGATTTTCGATAGTCGTTAGCAATCACATAGTCGAGTTGCGCCGCAGTCTCGACTGATGTGATTCACTGTTTCTCGAAATCAAGGTTCGCAGGTCCCTCCTGGTGTTGCATCCGGCCTGTGGTCGCAATGGAAGAATCGACGACCTCGAACTTAGCGCTGTTGATCCAGACTTCGCCTGTCCCACTGAGGAGAATGCCAAAGGCGACCCCGGTGGCGTCTTGCGGGACATCCAGCACAACCTCGTAATTGCGGAACTCACTCGATCCCTTGATGGGGCGATCTTCCATATTGTCAAACGACACAACCGAACTACCCTTATCGACTCGCATCCATAAACCGGCCCAATCCTGTACTGCTTCTGACTTAACGAAGGCACTCAAGCGGATTCGTTTTCCGACATACTGGTCGGCGCGGAACTGCTGCATAAGGGTGCCGAAGCCGGACTTAGTCGTGTTTTCGCTTGAAGATTCGGTGGCTGGCTTTTGGGGCGCGGCGTCTGCAGGTTTTTTCGATTTCAGGTAAGCGCTTGGGTGGTCGTTATAGTTCGGCTTTGGTTCAATACCGGTTTCATAATCCGAGGGCTTGCTCCCGGCCAGAAGCCAACCTTGAGGCGCTTCCGCCTGAAGGAGTATTGACGAGGTCGCAAGAAAAGCAAGGATGAGACGAACGCTCGAAGTCCATCTCGCTGTGATCAACATGGTCCTCTCCTTTTGGGGCGTCGAAAAGGGGGCCGCAATCAGCTAAAAGGTAATTTTCCAAACGTAATTTTCCAAACCAAAGGATCGTTGCTATGGTGAAAGAACCTAGTTCTGGAAAGTATCACTTGCTTGGCGGTTGCCAAATATCTATTTGCCTGTTTTCCTGATTCCGAAAACGGGAATGGGAATTCCAGGGCCGCCCGAAGCATAAGCGTTTCCCCAGAGCATTGACGAGGACAACGACAGCAGAGATGTAAGGGCAACTTTCATCCACAAATAACTTTTCAGTCGGGCGAGTGAATTTTCGGAGACAAAAATTTTGAGACTAAGGTTAGCAACAGTCTTGGCAGTTCTCTTATTCGCATGTTCGTTGCCCCTGCCGAACTTGGTGGCACAAGAGCAGGAACACGTTGTCGCAATCAAAGCTCCCAGAACGCCTCTGCCAGATGAAGCTGCGTCACGCGGAGTGACAAAATATTCGTTCATCGTGTACGGCGATACGCGGGGTAGACGCGACGGCAGCGCGATTCAGTATGAGCATTCACTGCTGATCGATTCCATGCTGGAGCAGATCAAGAAACTGGGGGCCACGGACTATCCCGTTAAGTTCGTTCTTCAGTCGGGCGACGCGGTTCAAGATGGACGCGAGGCGGAGCAATGGAACGCGAGCTTCGTGCCGCTTATCAACCGGCTCACCGTCGAAGGCGGCCTGCCGTATTTTCTCGTACCAGGCAACCATGAACGGACTACGACCGAAGCGGGAATGAGGCATTACCTCGATGCCGTCAGAATGCTGATTCCTCCTGATGAATCATCGCGCCGATTGAAAGGGACGGCGACGTTTTCACTCGGCTATGGAAACACGTTCGTCGTTGGTCTCGATGCGAATATTCCAGCGGACGAGAATCAGTATCGGTGGGTGAAGAGCGAGCTTGAAGGGCTCGATCGCAGCCGGTATGTGAACGTGGTTGTGTTCTGTCACCAGGCACCTTTTTCTTCGGGGCGGCACGGTGGTCCGCGGGTGGAGCCGGAGACGCTCGAACTGCGGAACCGCTACATGCCCCTCTTCAACACTCATCATGTGAAGGTAGTGTTTTCCGGCCACGAACATTTGTTTGAGCATTGGGTTGAGCACTATACCGATGCGACTGGACAGCATCGTATGGACCTGGTGGTGAGCGGGGGAGGCGGTGCGCCGATTTATTACTATTCTGGCGAACCCGATCTTCGCGACTATCTGAAAGCGAATGAATCGAGCAAGGTGACGCTTGATCATCTGGTGAGGCCCGGCATAGATCGTGGATCAAATCCCTATCACTACGTGATCGTGCGGGTGGACGGCGACAAGCTCGACATGGAAGTGATTAGCGTTGACTGGGGCACCGGCTTTGCACCTTATCGAAGCAACAGGGCCGTGTTGCGGGATGGGCTAGAGTGAAACCGTTCAGTCGCCTCTGACTTTTCTCAGAACGAAGCACGTGTTGTGGTTATTTCGTTCATAGACCTTTCGCCCGCGGCTAGGTGCCCGCCGCGAGCGTGAAGGTTGTCATTTTTGTCGACGTCTGGCCCTTGTATTGGAAGGAAACCCGTGCTTCATATTGGCCTGCCGGCAAGTGCGCGAACCATGATCACGAGTTGTTTTGACATTATCGTCCTATCGTTGGGCGACTAGATCGTTTACAAATCGTTCGCCCCCATTAAGTCGTGAAAACACTGAGTGGAAGCCGAGTTTCGGCGATTGTGAACAAGTTGGACCGCCGGTGAATCTACGGAAAACCGGAGCTCTGAGTGTATTCGTGTATTGAATTTGGAATGCGAAAGGCTGGATGAAGAAAACTTCATCTTTGGTTGCAGTTTGTATCGCAGAAGAAACGTTTCTCCGTATTACAATCCGCACATTCGTGAGGACAAAAACAAGTCATCAGTGATTCCGCAACGACTTGTTTTCACTGTTTAAGAAAAATCAGCCGGTCGAGTGCCAGGCCGCTTCACCAATGGGAGGCCTATGAGTCAGTACCGCCATTCGTTCAAGGGCAGCGTAGTCTCGCTAGCTCTCTTCTGCATCTTCATCGCTTCACTTTCTGCGAGAGCTCAAACAACCGCGACGTTGCGCGGCAGTGTTACGGATCCATCGGGTGCGGTGGTTGCGAATGCGACGATCACAGCTCGCAATCAATCAACTGGCATTGAACGTACGACGGTCTCGGATTCGTCCGGCAATTATCAACTCGCGGCGGTCCCGGTAGGTACCTACGACGTGCAGGTGAAGGCTCCGGGAATGGCGCCGGTATCGATGAAGTCTGTCGTTCTCAATGTCAGCCAGGTTGTGCAGGAGAACTTTAAGCTGCAAGTGCAGCAAACGACGGAAGTGATCACGGTGGAAGGCGGAGCGCCTGTGGTTGACTCGTCGACGATTACGGTCGGCCAGGTGATCGAGCAAAAGACGGTGCAGGAAATCCCACTGAATGGACGTCACTTTGTGGATTTGGGTCTGCTGATTCCAGGCTCGGTGACGCCTCCATCTAACGGATTTCTGACGGCGCCAACACGCGGGCAGGGGTCGTTCACGTTTAATACGGCGGGACAGCGCGAAGACACCGTGAACTTCATGATCAATGGCATAAACCTGAACGATATGGTGCAGAACCAGATCACGTTTCAGCCATCGATCAATACGGTTGCAGAATTCAAGGTAGATAATTCCACGTATAGCGCCGAGTATGGGCGGAACTCGGGCGCGATCGTAAACATCGCAACGCGCAGCGGAAGCAATCAATTTCACGGAGAGGTATTCGACTTTCTCCGCAACAACGCTTTCGATGCGCGCAACTTTTTCAACAAGGACACCGTGCCGATGTCGCCATTCAAGCGGAATGACTTCGGCGCCAGCTTTAGTGGTCCTATCTGGAAGGATCATACGTTCTTCTTCTTCAGCTATGAAGGTTTGCGCCAGCGCCAGGGACTCACGATCAACAGCGGTGTTCCCAGCGCGGCGGATCGTGCGTCGGTGACGAATCCGACCGTACAGGCGTTGCTGGCCGTGATTCCGACGGCTAACGATGCGACCGGCACGAGATTTGTGGGATCGGCAACTGCGCCCGTTAATCTAGACCAGTGGACGATGGATGTGAGCCATAGCTTCAGCGAGAACGATCACCTACACGTCTACTATGCGTTGGAGCAGGACACGCGCCAGGAGCCGACACTGCAAGGCAACACGGTTCCTGGATTCGGCGACACCCGCCAGGGACGCCGGCAACTGGCCACGATCAACGAGACGCACGTGTTTTCGTCTGACACCGTCAATGAACTGCGGATCGGGTTTAACCGCGTACACATCACGTTTGAACCGAACTTCACGGATAGCGCCAGCAGTTTCGGAATCAATCTGGGAGTGCCGACCATAGGGTTGCCGCAGTTTTCGGTGGCGGCCTACGGCCTCAACTTCGGCGGCCCGGCGGGCTTTCCTCAAGGGCGAGGTGATACGACTTATGTTGCCGCGGACACACTGAGCTGGATTCATGGAAAGCACAGCTTCCGGTTTGGCGGAGAATACCGCCTCTTCAAGAACGACAATTTCGGCGGCGACACCGGAACATTTACGTTCACGGGAACATCGCCGGCAAACTTCCTGGCTGGTAACGCGACTACGTTTACTTACGCGCCGGGAACTCCGAGCCGCATCAACGTGAACACGATCAGCGGATTCGCCATGGACACTTGGAAGGTGAAGCCGAACTTTACGGTTGAACTCGGATTACGATACGACCTGAACATGCGGCCGAGTGAGGCAGACAACCGTTTCGTAGTGTTCGACCCAAATACCTCCAGCCTGGTGCAAAACGGGGACTACTACAAAACGAATAAGACGAACTTTGGACCGCGCGTGGGCTTTGCGTGGGATCTGTTCGGCGACGGCAAAACTGTGCTTCGTTCCGCTTACGCAGTGTTGTATGACGAGCCAGTCACGAATGCGGTGACAGGGTTGACCTCGAATCCGCCATTTGCAACACCACTGGCATTCAACACACCGAACCAGACGATTCCGATCTCTACTGTGGGAAGCAGCCTGAGCCCAACGGCTTTGGGCACAGTCACGACGATCAACCCGAATTACAAATACCCGTATGTGCAGTCGTGGAATCTGAACCTGCAGCGCGAACTCACGCCGACGCTCGGCATGATGATTGGCTACTTCGGATCGAAGGGAACACACTTGCGAGAGGCCTTCAATCTGAACCAGCGTCCTGCTGTGGGCGCGAGACCGTATACGACGCTCTCAGCAACGAGTCCGATTCGTCCGGGAGCGACGCTGGGCAACATCGTCGAGGCGGATAGCGGAGGTAATTCCAACTACAACGCGTTGTGGGTAACCGCGAATAAGCAGATGAAACACGGATTGCAGTTCCAGACCTCGTATACGTGGTCGAAGTCGCTGGATTACTCGTCGCTCAGTTCGAACACGGTTTACCTGCAGAACAGTTTCAATCCGCAGGGCAACTATGCCCCATCTGACTTCGACGTCGCTCATCGCTTCACGCTGAGCGGTGTTTACGATCTACCCTTCAAAACCAAAAGCCGCCTGGGCGGATGGGAACTGGCGAGCATCTTCATGGCACAGACAGGAAATCCGTTCACGATTCTGACGGGCAGTAACTTCACTGGATTCACAACCATCCGCCCGAATCAGTTAGGACCTGTAAGCATCACAGACTCGCTTACGAACAATGGACTGGTGCAGTGGTTCACGGCTACGAAATGCGGGGCTGTCGCGAGCGCTGGGTGCGATCTTCAGAATCCGGGCAGTGCGTTCGGCAACATGAGCCGCAACGCAGTGCGTGGTCCGGGATTCTGGGACATGGATCTTTCGGCGATCAAGAATACGAAGATCACTGAAAGAGTAATCGCGGAGTTCAGAGTGGAGGCATTCAACCTCTTTAACCATCCGAATTTTGCGCAGCCGATTACTCCCGGTTTCCTTGGCGCCGTGATGACCAGCAGCACGTTTGGGCAGATCACGTCGACGAGATTCCCAACGGGAGACGCGGGCTCGTCGCGGCAACTGCAGTTTGCACTGAAGTTGAAGTTCTAACGTAAAGGTGTTGCACTCCGAAGCAAGCGGGGTCGCACACATCGCAAAATGTGGATGTGTGCGACCCCAGCCGCTGCGCTGCTAATCTCTGCGTTGCGGGCAGCCGAGGTCGGCTGCCCCAAGCAGGTGTGCCAAGACTAAAAGTGGTTTCTGTTTTATGCAGATTTTGCTACCGGGCTGCTCGCCGTAGCGCGCCACTCTGGTTTACGCTCACGGCTGGCTTTGGATAAAGCGCGTCGTACACCTTCGGCGTCGAAATCAGTTCCGTAAACAGGAGTACCGGGTTGCTGGCGCCAGGACTCGTCCAGCGAGCCGGCATCCACAGCATCGAACCCGAGCTCGTTGATCAGGTTCATTACGATTCTTTTGTCGGCCGGTCGATCGCCTGCAATGGGAAGAGCAATACGCCCGGATGCGCCAGCGGGACGGCCCTTCTCCATCAGGTGTTGGGCGTAGATGTTGTTGAATGCCTTCACAACCGGCCGGCCCAACTGTTGCTCCACCCAATGGCTTTCGGGAATGCCGGCTTCGATCTCCGCAATGCGTCCATCGCGCTGTTGCGGATAATAATTTCCGGTGTCAATCACGACGACATTGTCGGGCACACCGGCGAACAAGTCCTTCGGCAAATTACGGATCTCCACTTCGGGGATGGTCACGATGACTACCTCTCCGGCGCGAGCTGCTTCTGGAACTGAGACCGCCTTAGCCCCCGTTTCCGCCGCCAGTTTGGCCAGTGATTCCGGGCCACGTGAATTGGCAACGAATACCTGATGACCCAGAGCGCTGAGCCTGCGGGTCAGAGTGCCGCCGATGTGTCCTGCGCCGATAATTCCGATCTTCATGTGAACTCCTCTCCGGCGTTGCCGGTTCTAGATGAGAATCTTTTTCTTGGATTCAGCGACGGCAACGAAGCAGCAATTCGGAATGGGGCCGATTCAAGAACAAACTGCGGATCCCTCCGCCTCGCGATGCTCGGCGTCGTGATGACAAAAACGAAAACATCCACCCAAGCCACCCGCGTGCTCATCTAAATGTCGAATTCAGCGATAGGCCAATCCATCGATTCGTAACGCAACAGAAAGGATCAGGAGATGGGAAAGCTGGAAGGTAAGGTCGCCGTGATTACGGGAGCGACGTCAGGAATGGCTCTGGCTACAGCGAAGCTCTTCGTTGAGGAAGGTGCGTATGTCTTCATCACGGGGCGGCGCAAGGAGCAACTGGATCAAGCCGTGAAGACGGTTGGGAAGAACGTGACCGGCGTGCAGGCTGACTCTTCGAATCTCGCAGATCTCGATCGCCTTTATGAAACAGTGAAGAAGGAGAAAGGCAGGATTGATGTTCTGTTCGCCAGCGCGGGCGGAGGAACATTCGGAGCAATCGGCAACATCACAGAGGACGATTTTGAGAAGACTTTCGGATTAAATGTGCGCGGAACGCTGTTCACCGTGCAGAAAGCATTGCCGCTGTTTAGTGACGGCGGGTCCATTATCATGAACGGCTCTATCGCGGACGTGAAGGGATTTCCGAATGCAACTCTCTACAGCGCGAGCAAGGCAGCGGTGCGGTCGTTTGCGCGGACGTGGACGGTCGAGCTGAAGGATCGGAAGATTCGCGTGAATACGCTCAGTCCGGGGACGATCGATACTCCGATTCTGGATGCTTTCACTCAGGAGGGTCGCGATTTTTTCGTTTCTCTAATCCCATGGGGAAGGATGGGACGTCCCGAAGAGATTGCGACGGCTGCGCTTTTCCTGGCCTCGAGTGACTCGAGCTTCGTAACAGGAATTGAGTTGTTCGTGGATGGAGGCGTGGCGCAGATATGACTTGTTTGCTCCGCCGCTGATTTAAACACACCCACTCAAGCCAAAAGAGGGCTTGGGTGGGGCACCCGAAACCAGTCCTGGTGCGAGCGCCGTTTGCATCCGCACTTCAGGGCGCAGTGAAATT
>CAZBCQ010000141.1:8610-11479 GCA_964490255.1 uncultured Terriglobales bacterium
CGGCACTGGGGCAGTGACATACCTCACCTCAGGTGTCATCTTCAGTAAGTGATCTTTCCGTTAATAGTTTTGGCACGAAAAAGAGCCGTGTTCGAGCGGACTTATAGGACGGATGCGAATGAAAATCGCCTCGTCTGTTTCGGCAAAACTTGCCACTTCACCGTTGATGTTCGCTCTGGTTGTGACCTTGTGCGCGACAGGTTTCGCGCAGTCGAAATCCATTCTGCGCACATACCCGGCCGGAAGTTGGAGCACCCAGATTTTCCTTTGCGACAAGCAACTTCGTGCTGGCGACTGCACAAGTGAGATTGCGATCTTTAAGTCTCATCTGCAGGCATTTCCGGTCGCTCAGCTCGGTGCGTGGACATGGGTGCTCATCCAGGCGGATGGGTGGGGGGACCTTGGACTGGATGCGGCTTCCCCGGCTTATACGGCGATGGAAGAGCGTCTGACGTTGATTGACGAATCGATGCTGGTGGAGAAGAACGCCATTCGCACCGAGGAGCTAATGCGAAAATTCGAGCTTCCGCTACCGAAGCTTATCGATTTCGCAATCACCCATGAGATGGGTCACGCGCTGTGCGGATTCAAAGAAGAGGGCAAGGCCGATGAGGTCGGGAGACGATTGCGCGAAGGCAAACTGCCCTACTGCTCCATACCGGTGAAGACACGCGCGAAGTTTCCGGTGAAGTTGCAAGCGGACGTCGGGGGTGGCACGGACCAAGCAGCGGTGGCGGCGAGCAAGTGAGCGCTGCGTTGCGGCGGGGCTACAATACGAGTCCGCGCCGAAATGGCCGGCAAGGAAGAATGGATGAAACGCCTCGCACGTTCCGCGGTGGTCGCAATGCTCACTTCGGCTTGTCTCCTGGTAAGTGCGTACGGTGCGGGGGACGACGACCGGATTGCGTTGGAGAAAACGAGTGCGGCAATCCGCGCGGCGTTTGCAAAGGGCGATGTCGCGGCGGTGATGGAATACCATCATCCCGAAGTGGTCAAAGCGCTCGCGTATGCGAAGTATCTGAAAGGGCGCGATGCGGTCGCGGCGGACCTGCGCGGAACGCTTCGGCAGTTCAATCTTGAATTCGTTGACAATCAGGTCGAGAGCCTGCTGATTCATGGTGATACTGCCATTGAGCAGACTCTTTTCACGATCAAAGGAACACCGAAGACGGGCGGTGCGCCGTTTCTATTCAAAGGACGCGCCATGGTTGTGTATGTGCGCTACAAAGAGAGCCCGACGGGATGGGCCTCGATTCGCGAGATGGTCCAGCCGGCGACCGAATGACGCCCCAAACCTCCGCTCACGTGCTGCCAAGTGCCTCTCCCACGCCGCTCTTGCTCAAATCAGGCAACTTACGCGATAATAACGGTTTGCACCCTGAAGCCTGATGGCTTTGGTGTGTCCCGGATTGTTCTGATCGTCCCGTCGTCCTCATCCCAGCAAGCCAAAAAAGGGCTTGCCGGGGACCCCGGATCGGGGGATGAGATCTCATCCGAGCGGAGTGGTTTGGGCGCCTCGCCTGAACCGCCGTACAACTCACAGAAAAGGAATCAGTTAACGTGTTAATGATTCGACTAGCGCGCGTAGGTGCGCGCAAGCAACCGTACTATCGTGTGGTCGTAATTGAAAAAGAACGCGCGCGCAATGGCCGCGCCATTGAGATTGTAGGCCAGTACAATCCGCGGACAACGCCGGGCACTATCAACCTGGAGCGCGAGCGGATCGATTATTGGGTGAACAAGGGCGCGCAGGTGTCCGACCGCGTGAAGAAGCTGATAGAGAAGACTCCGGCGGCCACAACTACGGCTGCGTAAGTTTGTGGAATCCCACCCACGCCAAAAGACGGCGAGGGTGGGGCACCCACAGAATAGGTAATCGGGTAATTGGTAATAGGTAATTGAAAAGCGAAAACCCCACTTGAGCCGACAGCACGCTTGAATGGGCCACGTTTCAGTTACTCCGATCTGAGGAGAAGGCGCAGATGAGCGAACCCTCGGCGATTGCTGCCAAGGCTGATCCGAAAGCTTTGGTGGAGCAGATTGCGAAGGCACTGGTAAGCGATCCGGAAGAAGTCTCGGTAGAGAGCTTCGACGAGGATGGCGAGACGGTGCTGGAGTTGCGCGTGTCTCCGCAGAGCGTGGGGAAGATTATTGGCCGGTCGGGGCGGACGGTGCGTGCGATCCGCGCGCTGGTGAGCGCGGTGAGCGAGAAACTGGATCACCGCTATACGTTGGAAGTGATCGAGTAAGAGGAATTGGTAATTGGGTGATTTGGTAATTGGCAATTGAAAACCAAACCCCGAGCGTATCCGAACCTGACTTTGTCACTCTGGCGCGGGTGGCAAAGACGCAAGGGCGGCATGGAGAAGTGGCCGCCGATCTGTTCAGTGATTTTCCGGAGCGCTTCGCCGAGCGACATCGGGTGTTCGCGTTGAGCGCGCAAGGCGAGCGGCGTGAGTTGGAACTGGAAGGATTTTGGCCGCACAAGGGGCGTATCGTCCTGAAGTTTGCGGGCGTGGATTCGATCAGCGAGGCAGAAGGGCTGATCGGCAGCGAGATACAGATTCCGGTCAGTGAGCGCGCCGAGTTGGAAGAGGGCGCGAATTACATATCCGACCTGGTGGGCTGCACGGTGGTTGCAACCCTGGCGGGAACCGAAACTGAGCGCGAGTTAGGTCCGCTCAGGGCAGTGCAGTTTGGGGCCGGTGAAGCTGCGCTGCTGGTGATCGGCGAAGGCCGGCAGGAATTGTTGATTCCGTACGCGACGGAATATGTGAAGCGCGTGGATGTCGAGCATAAACGGATAGAGTTGTTGCTGCCCGAGGGGATGCTCGAGATCAACGCGCCGCTGACGGCGGAAGAGAAGAAG
>CAZBCQ010000142.1:0-11437 GCA_964490255.1 uncultured Terriglobales bacterium
TCCATACCGAAGGCTGATCAACCAACGTGTTCAAGAATTGTTGTCTGCATCTGCAGTTTTTCAACCTTGTTACGTTGCGGAACATTCATTTTTCTTGAGGCGCGATAAACACGGTGAGCAGCCCGCCATCTGTATGAGGCACGGATTATTTGGCGAAGAAAAGACCCTCATAGATCGCGCTTCACGCGCAGAAAGAGCCTCAACAGCTGTCGCTATCGCTGAGATCTCTCCAGACGGCCGTTTCCTCGCCTATTCCGTACGCCAGGGCGGCACCGATCATTCGGCGCTGAAATTTTTTGATATTCAGCAAAATACCGTGTTGCCGGACCGCCTTGCTGAAGGCTTCTGCAATGGAATTGCATTCGCACCGGATGGGTCGGGCTTCTACTACTCTCATAAGCTATTAGGCGACTCGCGACCGAACTATAGAGCCGTCTTCTGGCATCGCTTCGGGTCAGATCAGTCGAGAGACCAGGAAGTGTTCGTCGCCGGCGAAGAGCCTAACCTTTTTGTCGACATTACTCATTGTTCCGAACTCAACCTTTTGCTATTCATTGTTTCCCGCGTCGGAAAGCAACGTAACACTTCACTTTATTTCGAACAGATGTTGCCAGGCGCCACACCCAGGCTCCTGCTAGACCATATTGAGGGCTGCTTCGTGCCCTTTTTCGTGCGCCATCAATTATTTGCTTACACTGACCTTGCTGCTCCTAATCGGAAAATCGTCAGGATCGATTTGGACAATCCTGCTCCTAGGAATTGGGTTGACGTCGTACCTGAATCAGAGCAACGCATCCAGCAATTCGCATCTGCGGGCGACGAACTTTTTATCACTCGCGTACATGGATTCTCCACCACGATTGAGAGCTTTGGCCTTCATGGAGAGCAGAAGGAATCCATTGGCTTTCCGCCCCACGGAACTATCACTCTGCTCAACCGGAAAAACACGAGCTCTAAGCTTTTTTTCAGCTACAGCTCGATCTGCAGACCATCCATTATTTATTGCTATGAAGCCAAAGAGAAAGATCTGGTCGTCTGGGAAAGCGCAGAGGCTCCGCTTGATCCATCCACCATCGCGGTCGAGGAAGTCTCTTATTTTTCAAAGGACGGTACGTTGGTTCCTTTGCTACTGGCCGCAAGAAAGGAGCTTTTGCATTCCGGCCCTCTGCCTACTTTTATTACTGGCTATGGTGGATTCGGTAACTGTGTAACACCGCGCTTCAGCGCTTTTGCCACTTTTTTGATTGAGCAAGGATTCCTGTTTGCCGTGCCTGCTTTGCGCGGCGGGTCGGAACTCGGAGAGCAATGGCATGCTGCAGGTAAGCGAGAAAACCGCCAGAAATCCATTGACGATTTTATAGCGGCCACAGAATGGCTCTTATCAAACGGTCGATCAATCCCCAGCCGTGTTGCGATCGGCGGCGGCTCGAATGCCGGCCTCCTGGTCGGCGCTGCGATTACCCAACGGCCCGATCTGTTTCGTGCTGCGATCTGCCTCGGCCCTCTACTTGATATGGTTCGATATCACCTGTTCGATTTTGCAGCGGGCTGGGCGGATGAATACGGATCACCCGAGGACAAGCAGGACTTCCATTCCCTGCTTGCCTACTCCCCGTACCACCACGTTCGGGAGGGCGTGGCCTATCCCGCGGTTATGGTCATCTCAGGCGACGCGGACACTCGCTGTAACCCAATGCACGCACGCAAAATGGCGGCGCGACTACAAAGAGCAAACAGATCCGGTCATCTCGTCATACTCGATTACACTGCCACCTGGGGACATACTCCGGTGCAGCCCCTTTCCCTCAAAGTCAAGGCATTGACAGATAGGCTCGCTTTCATTTGCCAAGAACTCACGATTGAAGTTAGGAGGTCATCCTAATGGTATTCGTCGAAGCTACCTTTTTACTCTTTTTGTACGACATCTTGAGCACCTTCTGTGGCTTCCCTACGATCTATTGGATCGTAAAGTGCTGGAAAGTTTCCCGCACGGCTGCGGATCAAAGCACCATAGATCGGATCTGCACAGCCATCAACTACGCCTGCATCTGCTATCCCAAGCGGTCCCTCTGTTTGCAGCGTTCTTTCGTCACCACTTGCTTACTCAGAAAAAACGGCATACCGGCCCAAATGGTTTTAGGCGCCGACAAATTACCTTTCAGGGCCCACGCCTGGGTCGAAGTCAACGGTAAAGCCATTAACGAAAAGTCGAATGTCAAAGCCATTTACGCGGTTTGGGAGCGATGTTAGCACGGAGAGGCAGCCATGAGCGCACAGGCGGGGATTTGGAACATTGACGGAAGGCCGGTTGACCCGGAGCTATTGGCGCATTTCAGCGATGCGCTTAGGCGGCAAGGACCAGACGGTCAGTGTTCCTACATTAAGGGCGGTATTGCGTTGCTTTACCAACCGTTCCATACAACGGCCGAGTCACGACGCGAACGACAGCCATATTTATCCCCTCGCGGGTTTATCCTCACTTGGGATGGGCGGCTCGACAACCGTGAAGAGCTCATTATCGCGCTTCATGGCGTACTCAATGAAGAATCCACTGACATTCAAATCGTCGCTTCCGCCTTCGACTACTGGGAGACCGACTGTTTCCATCGCATTCTCGGGGACTGGGCTGTCTCTATCTGGAGCCCGCAGCGGCGTGAACTCATTCTGGCCACTGATTACATGTGTGTTCGGCATATCTTCTATTTCGTTAAGAAGGACCGCGTCTGGTGGTCAAGCGATCTAGGTTCACTGGCGTTGCTCTCGGGCGACAAGTTTCACGTCGACGATGACTACGTTGCCGGCTATCTCGCCCACGATCCCGACGCTCATTTAACGCCGTATCGCGAAATTCGCGAAGCGCCTCCGGGAAAGTTTGCTCGCATTCGCAGCGACAACGTTTTGATCGAGCCCTACTGGTGCTTCAATCCTAAGTCGCGCATTAATTACAGAACTGACGCGGAATACGAAGAGCATTTTCGGCATGTATTTCGCAATTCGGTGCGGCGACGGTTGAGGTCCGATTCCCCCGTACTCGCTGAGTTGAGTGGCGGGCTTGACTCGTCTTCAATCGTCTGCGTAGCGGACGACATTCTGGCGAGAGAACAATCTGAGACTCCCGGTCTCGACACCATATCTTATTTGGACCCAACAGAGCCGAACGGAGACGATTGGGTTTATTTTCGGAAAATTGAAGAAAAGCGGAAAAGAACAGGTATCCATATCGACGCAAGCAAAGTAGGGACGGCGTCGAACTCGCTCAAATTCACTCAGTTTGTCTCAGTACCAGGCTATCTCGGTTATGCCCGAATGGTCGAAGCTGAACGGGCAGCCATGATCCAAGCCGGAGGCTACAGAGCGGTTTTATCGGGACTTGGCGGGGACGAATTCAGTGGAGGGATTCCCGATCCCCGCGCACAACTGGCCGATCTCATCGTCCGCTTCCAGCCGGTGGCACTCGTGCAACAACTTATAGCCTGGGGCTTGGCTAAAAGAAAGCCATGGATTCAACTTCTTTGGGAAGCCTCGACGATACTGCTGCCCGCGTCCTTGGCTCAATACACAATCAAAGAAGCCAAAGTCGAGCAGTGGATCGATAAAGAATTCGCGAGCCGTACCGGCCTCTCCCTCCGCCTATTAGGACACAGGACCGATCTGGGAGCTTACTTGCCTACATGTCGCTGTTTGCTCGCAGGGGTCCTGTCCATGGCAAATAAGCTAGCCAAGCGCACTTCGCAGGGAATGGAGGAGAAGCGCTATCCCTTTCTCGACCGAGATCTCATTGAGTTTATCCTCTCCATTCCGGCAACTCAGTTGCTTCGGCCGGGGCAACGAAGGTCGCTGGTATGCCGCTCTCTGGCTGGGACCGTGCCACAGGAGATCCTTGAGCGCCGCACAAAGCAATTCGGAGCACGCACTCCCGTTTTAGCCCTGAAAAGCAACTGGCGGGAGCTAGAAATAGCCTTGGCCGAGCCGGTGATAGCCCAGCTGGGATTTGTCGATCGTAATCGCCTCTGGGCGACATTGCGCGATGCGCTGAACGGGAAAATGGTCCACATTTCTCGTTTAATGAAAACAGTGGCTCTCGAATTTTGGCTGCAAGACTTATTGTCCCGAAATTTGCTAGATGTTGGACCAGTGTCCCTGAAATGAATTATGAGTGCGGGAGTCCTGTGAAGGCTTAACCGCAGATCACCGGATTCGATCATGGTCGATATTCTTAGAAAGGAGGACAAAACAATGGAGTACACAAAACCAGAAGTAACGGTTGTGGGTCAGGCAATCGATGTAATCGAGTCGATTCCTGCAAAGGGCGGCTCGGTGAACGACGGTACACTTGAGCAACTCGATCCGGCGTACGACCTCGACGAGTAATATTCCGAGAGGACCCGCTAATGGGAATTGACGGTTCCCGTGTTCCCGGTCGATTGCGGCCGGGAACACGGGCTCATTCTCTGCCCTGCTCTGCCACCAAGGATATCCAAGCGACCCGGATCAGATTGCATACGGAAGTTATTCAGCCGCTGGATGGATCGGCAACAATTTAATTTGGGCCGCATTCGTTGCCTGAGAGTTTTTTGTGCTGGCGGCAAAATCTCAATGTCGTGTTCGCATCTTGCCCCATAGCGCATATTGTTCCGCCTTTAACGGATCGGGATCTTCCTGGCCAGTCAGCCAAAAGCAGAACCAATCCACGCTCGATCCTTGGGATATCCTGCGATCCCATGGCTTCTCCAATATATGACTTCCATCCGGTATATAAAGCATATCCATCGGTTTCTCCAGACGAGAGAGGCCGGAGAACCAGTGCCACTCAAGCAGTAGCGAATCCCTCCCAATCGCCTGGATCAAGAGGGGCGTTTGGAGCTTATTAACAAGGAATTCCGGCGATCGCTCCATCCAGAGTGACAGTCCATTTCCAAAAGGAGAGTCACCATTGAGAGCCTCAAACTCGTTTGTTACTGTGGGAAAGGCAATATATTGGGAGTAGCCGGCGTCTATTCCGTCCGCGATTACGGCTGCCGCAAATCGGTGAGTCGAGTGCGTTAAAGTGTATGTGACATAGAAACAAGTTCTGCTGAAGCCGATGAGCCCTACGTGGTTTACGTCAATCAAACCCCTGGCTGCTAAATAGTCGATCGCACCGTCATACGCCGCCATGGCGTCGCGACCCTCCTGTGGAGTATTCCAGTTATGCCAATCCGGATCAGGAATTTGCAAAACGAAAAATCCCTTACCTGCCAGAGCTTGTGCCGCAAACGCGGTCGTCCAAGGACCGTCAATCCAGAATTTGCTTGGATTGAAGCCATGGGTCTGGATGATCAGGGGATACTTTGTACCCCCGACATAGTTCAGTGGCCAATAAAGGCCACCTGTGATGTTATTACCCAGCGGATCGTTCCAGTTGATTTCCTCGACTTTCGCAAAGGCGAGGTCCTTGAAATGTGGATTCAAATCTATAAGCGGCACTTCACGACCGTTTACCGAATCGACAACCACAATGTGCGGTGGCGTATTCAGGTCCTCCCTAAGGACAATTTCGGGCAGTGTAGAGACGTTCTCTTTAGCAATCTCCACCTGGAGCCATTTGCCTTCTTTTTTTCGAAAGTAAAGTTTCGGCGTCGATTTGCCGGTGAGACTGGCGATCCTTCCAACATCGCAAACCACAGTATTCGTTTGTGGATTCCATTCGAGAAGCCTTAAGTCCTGGTCTGTAATCTTCAGGACCCCTCGACTCGGAATGGCGATTTCAACCAAAAACGTGTGCGCCCTCCTCATTGCGTGTTCTGCCGGATCCTCGAGGTTTAACGGAAGGAATACATGCGAAAGAAGCACCGATTGGCCGTCAGGCGACCAGGCTGCCTCAGATCCTCCTTGGGCCGGCGCAATGGGAGCATCAAGCAGGATCTTACTTGTGCCGGTTCGGGTGTCGATCAGTTCGTAACGATATACACCTGTGTGAACGCTGGGCCGATGTGTTGGTCGTGCAAGGCTTTGCAAGAACTTGTCCTCGTAATCCCTCCATGTCTCGGGAATGCCTTTGCATTCTGCTTGTATGACCAAATACCTGGCGTGCGGGTCGAGCCACATTTTTACATTCGAGGAGCCAATCAGTCCTTTCGGATGCAGTTCGATTCGCTCCTTGGTTCTTGTTTGTAGCATGAACAACTGGTGATACCCGTGTTCGTCTCCCCCAAAGTGCCCCTCGATCAGGTCTGTTAGTCGCTCGTCGGTGACGTGAAAGCCGTTATGCCGGGACCTCGCATCCACGACCTTGGAAACCGGCGCTTCCGCCGCATACACGACACGGTCTCCTCGCGGGGTAGATACGAAGGAGGTTAGATTTGTAGGGTGGTTGGTGAGCCTTTGCAGACGCCCGGAGCTGCATTCGACGGAATAAAGTTGTGCCCGTTCACCAGCACGCTCTCCCAAGAAAAGAATTGTGCCATTGTCGGCCAACCACATAACTTGCGTTATCGCCGGGCGATTTGACGTCGATAAGAACGCTACCAAAAGTCGCGGAAGAGGAGAATGAAGAGCTTCGTTGGTCCGGTACAGAAGCATGTCATATTCATTGCCATTCTGCTCCAGGTTACCTTTCCGTAGAACTACAACGAAATGACGGCCATCTGGCGAAAACTGTGCGACTCTTCCCTTTGACGACAAACCCGCGATGTATCGAGTATCAGCCAATCGGGTCATGCCAATGCCATCTGCAACGGATACCGGGCGCTTCATTTGATGCGCAACAACGTTTCCGGGATGAATTGATGGCTGCCCGGCAACCGCTAAAATCAAAGAAATCAGTAGACCTGAATTGGCGGCACTAAAAAGTCGGTTCAATTCGTCCAGCCTCGCTTTGGATTGGGCCTAAGGACGCGACCATGCGAGGGTCTGTCCTGTAGGGTTCCGGATTAGAAAAAAAGCTTAAGTGCCAATTGGATCGATCTCGGCCCTCCGATCTGATAAAGCGGACTGAATGCGCCGGTACCGGCCCCGCCTCCAGCAGTTCCACTGAGACTTTGACCTAACATTTGTGTTGCTTGGCCGAATTGAGGATTGATTGCGCCCGGACTCCCAAGGTCGGCGATTGGTTGTCCGAAGTTAGGATGGTTTAGGACATTGAATATCTCTGCCCGGAACTGCAATTTCAATGCCTCGCGAATTTGGAAGTCACGGTGGACCGCCGCGTCCCATTGAAAAGCACCGAATCCCCTCAGTGCATTCCTTCCCAAGTTGCCTTGCCGCACGGGTAATCCACTCGCGTTTGTGGGCGGGGCGGTGAACGCCGCGATATTCAGGGCTTTGTCTCCCGGATAGCGGCTGCCAAATTGATAAAAGGGATGTCCCGACAGAATATCGGGCCTTACGCTTGCCTCAAAACCATTCGGAAACGTGAAGAATGAACCGTAAAAGACATTTACGGGGGGCGCCGATCTACCCTGAAAAACACTTTCGAAAGACCAGCCGCCTAAAATTAAATGTCCAAGGAGACGGCGTTTCGGACTGCCTATATCGTACGTCAATCCACTCGAGAAGGCATGCCGGACATCGAAATCCGATGCCCCTCGGTCCACATCTGGATTCTGTACCGCAGAAAACGCATTGGAGAAGTTGCCGGCCGAACTGGCGGAGGCCGTGTCAATGGAGTGCGCCCAGGTATATGACGCCAGCGCCTGCAGCCCATGCGCCAGGTGGCGTTGGAACTGAAATTGCATCGCCTCGTAATCGGAAGTAGCGCCATTGAACACGAGTTGGGCAAAGCTGTAATTAGGATTTGGCTTCGAAATGAATGCCGTTTGTAACAGCCGCCTTCCGGCAGCGCCAATGTAGGACGCAGTTATGCTTTGCTGCTTTCCTAATCCTTGCTCGATCGCAACGTTCCATTGCAGGGTATATGGAAGGTGGAGATTGGGATCGTAAGCGTAGAGGCTCCCGAAACCTCCGCCCGGAGCAACAATCGCTGGCGGAGCCACTGCTCCGGGAGGAAGGGGGAAAGTACCGGCAACATTCACCGAAGCACCGAAGGGATAAGCGAAAAACGAGACGTTATTGCCTGCCTCTGCCGATGCTAAGTCGTAAAAAACGCCAAATCCTCCCCGGATTACCGATTGAAACTCCTGGCTTTGCGAAAGCTGGTAAGCGCAGCCTACGCGGGGCGACACGTTTCCGAAGGAGGTCCGATACGCAGGAGTGCCAGCCGGTGCGAGGGTAAAGCTGGAAAGGTTATGAATGTTGAAGCCTGTGACTGCGGGAATTTCAGGACCGCTAATCGTCGTAGGTACAAAGTCAACATCCCACCGGAGTCCATAGGTCAAGGTTAAGCGCGCCCCGATTCGCCAACTATCCTGGGCATAGAGTCCGAGATTACGAAATAGAAAGGTCGCGTTAGGGTTGACGCGGACTGCCGTGAATCTGGTATTGCCTGTTTTCGCCTGAGGAACGCCAAGGAACTGTGGCTGCTGCGTATATTCGGCTATACCGAAGCTAGGGGAAAGGCGACGGAAGTCAATGCCCACCTTGATCGCGTGCGACCCACTTTGGACTGAGACGTTATCAACAACATTGAATTGTCGCTGCTCGTTGTGGGCGCCTCTTCCGACAGTGATAATACGTCCTCCCGACGCGCCGAGGGAGAGAATCAACAACGCAAATTGCGCATTCTTGGCTGTAAAAGAACTCGGGAACGGAAGAGAAGAAAGAGGAACAGCGCCTCCAAAAGTATCCAATCTGAAGGAACTGGACGAATCTGTGGCGCTGTAATTGAATCGTCCATCATTGACCAGCACTGGAGAGAGGCTCCAGGTTGTGCCGAGTGTGGCAGTTTGGTTTGTGATCTTCGCTGGAGCTACGACACTGAGAGCGGCGCTCGAAATCCCACGCTGATCCAGCTCCGAAGGAGAATAATTGTATCGACCAAAGATGCCGAACGCCTTAGTAACCCTGTGATCGACGCGAAGGCTGTATGCATCCAGCAGGGCGGGGTTAGAAAAACTGGCGTTGAACTGCGCTATTTGCGTGGTGGCATTATCTGGTCCGTTGGGGAGTGGAAATACATTCATGTATGGCTGCATGGCAGAGGACGCTTGTTGCCTTGCGGTAAGATCGGGAACATTTGTCAGTCTTGTCTGCGGCAGTCTCAACCGAAGTCCCTCGTAGGAAAAGAAGAAAAACGTTTTGTCTTTCAAAAAAGGACCGCTAAAAGTCCCTCCAAAATCGTTTTGACGTTCTTGGGACTTCGCCAGCCGTTTGCTGTTTGCGAACCAATCATTCGCGTCGAATATGTCATTCCGCAAATATTCAAATGCGGTGCCGTGGAACTGATTCGTTCCTGCCCGGGTAACGATTGAAATCTGTGCGCCTGGAGTGCGTCCAAATTCGGGAGCAAACGTCGAGGTCTGAATGCGAAATTCCTGAAGAGCGTCCACAGATACGAGGCTGTTGGTGCCACCGAGCACGCTCGATGCGCCGAGCGTACCTGCAAGACCATTCCCAGTGGTTGCAAATGCGCTGATCCCAGTGTTTGCGCTTACCCCGTCCACCGTCCAGTAATTAGAGGCCGCTCGTTGACCATTCACGCTGAATTGGCCGGTATCTAGACCATTATTGGGAGTGAGGACCACTCCCGGCGTGAGCTGAATCAAGGTCTGAAAGCTCCTGCCGTTCATTGGCAGGTTTTCAGCAAAATTCCGGTCCACGACCGTACTGACTGAAGCGTCTTGAGTATTGACAAGGGGCGCTCCACCCTCGACCGTCACGCTCTCTGTTGTGGAGCCGAGGGACATATCGAAATTCAGCGCTATGACGTCCTGCACGTGGAGGGTTACGTTAGGCTTCACGATCCTCTTGAAGTCCTGCTTGGAGACTTCAATTCGGTAATTTCCAGGGGCAAGGTCGCCGATTGTGAACAGCCCTTGATCGTTTGTCTGAGTCGTATGACGAATGTTTGTATCGACGTTGATTGCTTCGACCGTTGCGTTCGGAATCACCGCTTTTGATGGGTCTAAAATGCGGCCGCTGATGGTAGCATTCGGGCTTTGGGCCCATGCAGGAATAGTCAAAAGCCAAAAAAGCACAAGCAGTACACGTTGCGGCATCGCAGTCCCTCTGTTACAGCGGCATTAATTTCTGCTTTGTCTACGGAAGAGAGGTAAAGCTTTTTTCAATGACAAAAAAAGTTTTTGAAGTTGTTAAGGCGAGTGCCAATCAATCGAGGAGATTAGGGATGGTTCGCAGTCGTGCGCAGGTACGCATAGAGCAATTGCTTTCCGCTCGGCTTTTCGCTGCCGCCTTTTGGCTCGACGGTGACGAAAACCGCATCAATCTGCTGCATCACTTCTGGGTTGTCGAACTTTAGGACCCACCGTCGGTTGGTCGAATTGTCCATATAGAAGATGCCCAGGTTCGCCGGTCTCTCTTTGCCGTCCGATTTCTCGCCCCAGGCTTGAAACGCACTGGCGTTCTTGAAACCCGCTTTATCGAGGTCGAAGGCATAAAACACCAGAGATTTGTTTTTGGTATAGAAGACGCGGCCAAATGCCTGTTTATTATGGCCATCGTGGTCGACATCATAGACATCGGCTATATAGAGGTCGCGGGCGCCCATGAGTTCGCGGATGTCGCGATCGGAGGCAAGGAGCTTCTGCTGTTGTTTTATGGCGGCCTTGCTGGCGTTTACCTGTCCCGAGAGATCATCGATCTTTTCCTGCAGGGTGGCGCTGTTGAGCAGGTCTTCTGCCCGTTGAGCTTGCAGCCGATTCGCATCCTGCCGCAAAGCCGCGACTAGTGTCTGTGTCTCCTGCAGACGTTGAGCGACGCTGGCGCGGTCATCCTTGATCGCGGCATTCTCGGTGCGCAAGGCGGAGCTTTCCGCAGTGCTCTCGTTTTTCGCTACTTCGGCCTTGGCCGCTAACTCTTTCAGCCTCTCGACTTCGCGGCTTTGTACGAACATTTTGGCGTTCAGCTCTTGCAACTTTTGCGCTCTCAAACCGGCAGTCAGCTCAAGTTCGTCTCGTTGCCGCGTCAGCTCGGTGATTTGGTTCTGCAAAGCCTGCGCAGCCCCGGCTTGGAGGCCAGGCACCGGCATGGGGCGTTCATGCCGAAGCCCTGCAAAATAGGCCACTACCGTCGTGAGAAGAAGGACAGCCGCAGTAGCCATGTAATACGCCCTTCCCGTTCGGAGCCTACTCAATTCAACTCTAGGTAGCCCTTCCCTGCCGGTGCCACTGCTTCCATCGAGCCGGGCAAACAGCCTCTCCTTCATTTGCTTCGGGCACCAGTGAGCGCCCTGGCCTTCATTAATATCGCGCATTCCTCCCCAGGCGGGAATTGCCTGGCGAATGACTTGGCCGTAATCAGACAAAGCTTGCCGGCATTCAGTGCAACGCTCCAGGTGGGCCTCCAATTCCCTGCTCTCGTCGGCTGTGAGCGAACCAGAGGT
>CAZBCQ010000143.1:0-3442 GCA_964490255.1 uncultured Terriglobales bacterium
GTTCACGCAGGTGATAGTTGCATGGGCCGATCTCGATCCAGGTGTTGGCGACGCCAACGATGGGCTTACGCAGGTCTTCGTCAGTGAATCCGATTGACTTAAACATGGCGCGGGCCGGAGCGCGGTTTGGGCCGTCGGTGATTGCGCCGCTGTGCCACTTGCCTTCAGTGCTCATTTCTGCTCCCTGGGAGTTCCCCTGAAACGTGAAAGCCATCATCGCCGGTAGCGGATGATGGCCTGTGGAACTGGTTGTTACGTCCTCGTCATCCGCCGTCAGTTCGAGCGCGCCTCGCGAAGGCGCACGAGTACGGCGACCAGCGGCCCAAGAGGGTTGCGGCGCCGAAAATCTGACTCAAAGGTGGAGAAAGGACGCATAAAACTTGTTCTGGAGAGTAGACGACACGCAGGAGAGCGTCAACCAAATTATTTGTTTCGCTTATATAAGCGAAACTAACTAGCACGATTGCTTATGGCATGAGCAATCAGCACTTAGTACTCAGCACTGAGCACAGCGATATGGTCGCGGTCGGCCCCTGCGCTTGGAGACTCCGACGGGGAAAGCAGTTCTAGTTACTATTCACGGCAAAAAAAAGCCCATCCGACTCGAATGGGCCTCTGCAGAAGAGTTAAACAGCACTACTGCGGGTTACTACTGTTTCGAGCGGTGGTGCTGGCTTTTCCTGCCGCAGCATTTTGCTTAGGAGCAATGCTCTCTGCCTCTTGCAAGTGGCTCTGCAAGGTCGGCAGCGTGGTTTGCGCGAAGTTTTTCACCGCAGGATCGGTGGCGTGCGCAGCTTCCCTCTGGAAATCGGCAACGTCCTTCTTGTGGTCGGACACCATGTAGTTCATGTACGCCTTATCGAACTGCGCGCCGGACATCTTCTCGAGGCGGGCTTTTTCCGCCTGATCTTTCGCATCTGGTTGCGAAGGCAGAGTGACGCCCACTTGGCTGGCAACCTGCTTCAACTCATCGTTGGCCTTCGTGTGGTCGTTGACCATACGCTGGCCGAATGCCTTCACGTCTGGGCTTTGAGCCTTCTGCTGTGCAAGTTGCCCGAGCTCCACTTCGGCTTGTCCGCCCTGCGCGGCTTGTTTCATGAATTTCTGATCAGCTGCACTGAGCTTGCCTTTGCTTGAACTGCTGGAAGCACTCTGACGGCTGCTAGCCGTTTGGGCAATGCCCGGAATCGAGAGAGCACATCCTAACGTCAAGGCAAAAGCCAGAGTTGGTAGAGATTTTTTGAGCATGGATCCTCCTTGGGGTCTCGGGTCGCGCGGCGTTCCAGGTTCATCTTTGCTGCGCGACTCCTACCGCACACGACTGTGCACGGTGAAACGGTTCTACTTATTTCGATGGGTCACCGCGGGGGAAAGATTGCTACTCTCACTGGGCGCACGTGAGTCACTGTGAGTATCTGGCGTTACGCTTCGCTACTGAGAGGCGAGCCCTTGAAGTAGATCATGCTGAGAGCCCTAAGCCCGGCAACGCGTACGGAATAGGGTTCGACTACGACGGTCCGGAATGCTGATCGAAACAAAGATCGCCATTCTGATAGAGGACGCGCGTATTCTCCGCGATCCCATTGCGCCATCTTGCGAGCCAAAAAAGGTTCTTCGGGCAAGACCAGTTCGAGAATGTGGACATGGCCGTCGTTCGTCAGCAGAGTGGACAGATGTTGCAGCAGGTCGTGGACTGCGTCGTCGGGCAGATGGTGAAGCAGGCTATTAACGAGGATGAAGTCGTAGCGCTCGGCGGAGCTCACGCGATACTTGGTCACGTCAGCTACGACGAAGTTTCTTTGAAAACGCTGTCGCGCTTGACGTATGTATTCGGGATTGATGTCCATCCCGGTGTAGTCGAGATTGGCGAAGAGAGCCGTATTGGTGGCGGGACCACAGCCTACGTCGAGCACGCGTCGTAGGGAACGCAGATCGTTGTGCGCGAGAACAGGGGCGAGCTTTTTGCGCGTGAACGGCGCCTGTACGAGGCGGTAGGCAAGCGGGTTCTCCAGAATGCGCGCTTTGAAGCTCACGGACGCCACCTGATTTCAAAGTCCCCAACAATTTGCGATTCCGGGAAACGCATCGCGAGCGCGCGGACGAGGGCAGCATTCATCGGGCGCGAAAACCATGGGTTCGTAGAAATGGCGACAGCTTTCACCTGAGTACGATCGATCGCGTCGAGAATGCGCTGGTTATAGTTGGCCGCATCCGCGTCGAAGAAGTCGAACAGGATTCGAGTGGGGTTTCGTTTGCCCGCTAGAAAGTAGACTTCGGGGCAATCCGGAGCAGCGTAGATGTAATCGCCCGACGCATGCTGCTCGATAAGTGGAATCAGTCGAGCGTATTCGTCGGCCAGCTTCGGATCCACGTGCAAACCGCCCGCGCGCGGCAGGGCGAGAGTCGCGGTCTGCTGATTGGGGGCGTAGCGCAGTCCAAGGTTGTAGATGAAGCCGGGCGTGGCGCGGAAGACCCAAAACCCGAGATAGAAAATCAGAATACTGGCGAACACGAATGTATTGCGCGAAGAGCGCAGCGCGATAATTGCAACAACTGCCAGGAGAACGAGCGGGGTTACGTAGCAAAAGTAAATCGGCGCCGCGAAGGGAAACTGGATGAGCGAAGTAAGAGCGAGAACGGAGATCAGCAGGAAGAGGTGTTGTCGTTTCCTTATCTCTACGTCGGTGGCATAGGCGAGCGAGATGACTGCGATCACGGTGGCCACGGGTACGAGCAATGCCATGGAGGACCAGATGAAGCTGTAGATAGCACGAATGGGGCCGGAAGCAAGGAGCAGTCCGAGCAGAACGCATACGAGAACTGCCTTTTGTCGTTTCGAGAAGGTCTGTGCCCGGATGGCGAGATAAAGGAAGGTAACCAGGGCGGTGGTTGCAATCAGATTCATGGCGCGCAGATGAGTGGGATGGAGCGCGGCGAAGGTGAACCGCCTGGTCGGCACAACGAAGACTCCGACAAGGAAGCTGTGGAGTGCACCGGCGCGTAAGTACAGAATCAGAAAAGCGAGCACCGGGACGAGGAATCCTACAAGGACTGGGCACACGAGCCGGGCAAATTGCCGGAATCGTACACTGCTGTCCGTGTGCGGGTAGTTGAATTCACTCCAGAGCAGATACAGCGCAACCGATACGCCGGGAAGAATGAAGTGGGCGACGTACCCGGGATTAACGCTAGCAACTGTTTTGAAAAGCACGAATACAAACGCCAGCAGGCCAGCGGTAATGAAGATGGAGTAAGCTCCGACGCTGCGGCGGACTGTTGAAGACTGCGCTTGCGTCTGTTCCAGGAAGAGGAGGAAGAGAAAGACGGCAGCGAGAAAGTACAGTCCCGAGATTTTCGCCAGGAACGAAAGTCCTGCACAGAGTCCTGCCATAGCGAGCCACCAATGACGTCGGCTCTCTAAAAAGCGAAGCACGGCAGCGGT
>CAZBCQ010000143.1:3542-11242 GCA_964490255.1 uncultured Terriglobales bacterium
CGGCGATTGAGATTGAAACTGAAGCCATTCCTCATCGCGATCTTGCGCTCGCAGTAGGTGCCCTGACCGCTGCATACAAACAGGGGAGCGCGGGGAGTCCGGCGATCGATTCAGCCGCGAAGATCGGGGCCTATCTGCAGGTGCGCATGCCGGCTACATTCGCCACGAACCGGAGAGTACTGCAGGAAATCGCGACGCTCGTACCTGGCTGGCAGGCGCGCTCGCTGCTGGACCTCGGTGCAGGGCCAGGCACGACAATGTGGGCCGCTTCGGAGGTGTTCCCGTCCATCGAGAGTTACACGTTGCTCGAGCGCGATGGAAAGGTGTTGGACATCGGGCGGCGCTTGGCGGCGAACAGTCAAACGCAAGCAGTACGCGACGCGGTCTGGATAAAGTCAAACCTTACCGGAACGAGTGGGCCCGATGCCGATCTGGTTGTGATTTCGTATGCACTAGGAGAATTAGCGCCGGAGGAGCGGAACTCTGCGATCGACTGTGCGCTGTCCCGTGCCAAGCAGATGCTCATTCTGGTTGGCCCGGGTACGCCCAGTGACTTTCAAACAGTCCTCTCAGCCCGAGCGCATTTACTCGAATTGGGTGCGCACGTGCTTGCGCCGTGTCCGCACGAATCCGCATGTCCCATGGCGGAAGGGAGCGACTGGTGTCACTTCTCGCAGCGGCTGGAGAGAAGTTCCGATCACCGGCGTCTGAAATCGGGAGCACTGGGATACGAGGACGAGAAGTTCTCCTATGTGGTAGCTACGAGAGATGCGGCGGCCAAGGCACCGGCGCGAATCCTGCGCCATCCTTTAAAGCACAGCGGCCATGTGAAGTTGAGGTTGTGTACGGAAACAGGGCTAGTGCCGATCACTGTGACCAAATCCCAGAAAGAAAGCTACCGTCAGGCACGCAAAGCTGAGTGGGGAGATGCGTGGTCTGCAGATCCGAACAGCGACTAGTACTGCTTTACTATGCAAGTAATGTCTCCTGACACAAAGAGTTCATACACGCTGTGGCGAGCCCTGCGCGACTGGTGGGCTGAACGGCACCCGAAGTTCGGAACGGCTGGAAGCGTGCGTCAATTCGGGCGAGAGATGTACGAGTTCTTGCGTGACTGCACCCCCGAGCGCCGCCGCCTTCGCTACGGGGATATTGATTACGACTGGGAACATCGCGTGAACACCACCGAAGCAGCGGTGTCCACGCGAGCCAGGTTTATCGGTACGCTGGCTGGGTCTCTGTATCAACCAACGGAACCGGTAGTCTTTCGCGAGATGCTGTCCGCGTTGCCAATTAACTACCGCGATTTCACGTTCGTAGATGTCGGTTCAGGCAAGGGCAGAACGCTGCTGATGGCCTCCGACTATCCGTTTCGACGAATTATCGGCATCGAGTTGCTGCCGGAATTGCACGAAATCGCGCAGGAGAACATCCGTAAATACAAGAGCGAGAGCCAGAGATCCTTCGCCATTGAGTCACAGTGTGTTGACGCGCGCCAATTCGTGTTCCCGAACGATCCGCTGGTGCTGTATTTCTTCAACCCGCTTCCGGAGTTGGGGATGAGAGCTGTGATCGCGAATCTGGAACGATCACTGAAAGCGCAACCGCGGGACGTGTACTTCGTCTACCACAATCCGGAACACCGAGCGCTGCTCGAGGCTTCATTCATGCGTCATTTCAAGGTTTCCCAACAATTCGCGATTTATCGCGCGATTGAGATGAACTCATAGCGAAATGCACGCCTGAGGGTTCACAGACTTTAGTTACCTCGGTTACCTGACCATAGCGGAGTCGCTTGCATAGCGACTTCTGCTTGCCTGATGATGAGCCATTCTTCAGGACTGAAGAGCCATTTCGCACTAATCCTCTCCTGGCGATTGTCCTTCCCCGCTAAGGTGACAGAAGTACCGGTACCAACAGGGATACCGGGAGTAATTTGAAGGACCCATGAGCGCTATATACGCTCGCACAACGGCTGAGATAGCTCAGACGCCAGTCATCTGGTGCGAGTGTTTGTCCCCGCCCAGAGGTGGAGATTGATGGCGACCCGAACAAAGGATCAGCAACGCGGATTCTCGATGATCGAGTTGGCGATCGCGCTCACAATCATCCTGATTATCGTCGCGACGGCGATCGTACAGATTGGCTCAACATTGAGGCAATCTAAAGCTGAGACAGCCCTGCAAACAACTCTCGGGCAGATGCGCCGAACTCAGGAAATGGCAATTGACCAGCGCCGGGTTTACCGCTTGAGTTTTATAGCTCCGCGAACGATACAACTAGATCAAGTCAATATCGACCCGGTGACGAAGACGAGAACCTTTGTGTTTCAGTCTCAGATCGACCTTCCCACGGAAACCCAGTTCACTGTTGTGTCTGGTATCCCAACTACGGCGGCGACAGTGCCGGACGGCTACGGCAACGGAACGATCGCAATCGATTTTGACAGGGACTTTGGCGGCGCAGGCACGGAACTTTATTTTCAACGCGATGGCCGTGCGTTGGATTCAGCGAACCGGTTAAACAATGGTGTTGTTTACATATGCCGGCCGGGCGAGTTGGCGTCGTGTAAAGCAGTTTCTCTGATAGGAGCAACAGGAAGAGCCAAGGGCTGGCGGCTAGATAACCCGTCATCTGGCACAAGGTGGATCCAATGAAAAACAGCTTCCGGAGAGCGTTGAACAGGCGCAATCACCCAGACAACAAAGGGTTCACTCTCATCGAGGTGATGGTTGCAATCGTTATCCTGGGAATAGGGTTGCTGGCACTGCTGGCATTGTTTGGCAAGGCTCTGGCAGCGGTAGGGTCCTCAGAGGAAGATCAAATTGCGAAGCAAAAGGCTCGCGAAACATTAGAAGCCATCTACACGGCCCGTAACGACACTTCGATCAACTTCGATCAGATTCTCAACATGTCCAGCGGGGGAATATTCAAAGATGGTTTTAACCCGTTGTACTTGGCCGGTGCAAACGGCATTCCCGGAACGAGCAGCGATACAGCAATTCTGGATCGTGTAATTTTGCCCGGCAAAGACGGAATCATGCAAACCGCCCCTGGAGCCGCGACTCCCGCTGGAGACGATGTCCTGGTCCCATTGAGTAATTTCCAGCGGCAAGTCCTCATCGGCAATGTCGTTGGTGACGACGGCAGCGTAAATCTTTACATGCGAAAGGTCACAGTAACCATAAGAATCACCAGCCCGGGGCGTGGAGTCCGTGATTACGTAACAGACGGATATGTCTCAAGTTACCAATAGGGATAGCATGCATCAACGAGCAGAACAAAAAGGATTTTCGCTGCTGGAGTTACTGGTCGGCATGGCCATCACGATGACGGTGATGGCGGCAGCATTGATGGTATATCAAAAGTCCGTCCAGGTTGCGAGTTTTGCGACATCGCGAGCGGAGATGCAATCGGAACTCCGGTCGGCCATGAACCAGATCACCCGCGACCTCAACCAGGCAGGTACTGGCATTCCGCTTGGTGGAATTCCAATTCCAAGCGCGGCTTCTGGTGGCATCAACCCAGTTTTTGCTTGCGATGCTGCGCGTTGCTACATCGCAGCCGGAAATACGTTTACGACCGGCACTCTCAATAAAATCACACCAGGGAACGGCATCGGCGTTGCCACCTCGGAAGCAACGGATGCCATCGTGATGCTTTACATGGACCCAATTGCGCCTACGAACGACCCTACGTCGTCCGCCACGGGCTTGGACTGGAGTCCTTATACCACGACCGCCATTGCTGATGACGGCAGTAGTTTGACCATGCCAGTCGGCACTACCCCCGCTCTAAATGATCCGCAAAAGGGTCTTGTGGTGGGCGATTTGCTGTTGATGCAGAACGACAAGGGCAGTGCACTGGGCGTGGTCACCGGGTTCGATGCCGCAAGCAGGAATATCTCTTTTGCGGCAGGCGATCCTTTGAAATTCAACCAACCCGCAGCCACACCGATTTCCGGGACCCTGGCCTCGCTGAGAATTTCTCCGCTCCCTGCCAGTCTCCCGCACTACAAGCCGACGAGCGTTTCACGAATCATGATGATTACGTACTTCGTTCGGACGGACCCAAACGACGGCCACTTAATGCTAATGCGCCAGGTCAACGCGCGTACGCCTTCTCCAGTTGCGGAGAATATCGAAGATCTCCAGATTACATATGACGTGCTTGATGACAGCCTGAGTCCGCCCGCACTGACAGGGAATCTGCCGGACGCAGCAACAGGTTCTCCCGCTACCCCCAAGCCAAACCAGATCCGCAAGATCAACTTGGTGTTAACAGCCCGTTCGCCTCGTCCCAACGCTCAGGGAGTGATCGATCGGGTGAGCATTGCGACATCTGTCGGTCCACGCAACCTGAGTTTCCGTGATCGTTACAACTGAGGTCTGTCAATGGGAAAGCGAAAGAAGTCTTACCTGCTTCACACAGACTATGAGAAGGGCGTTGCCTTAATTACGGCGTTGCTTCTGCTAGTACTGATGTCGGCACTTGCAGTTGCCGTGATGTACAAGGTGAACTACGAGCAGCATTTGCAGCGTACCGATTCCGGCAACAACGTTGCATTTTACGGCGCCGAAGCAGGCATGGAAAAGATGGTGGCGGATTTGAACTCTTTGTACAAAGCGCAGGCCGCGCCCGGTTGTGGCGATGTCGCCGCCCTGACGACGCACGAACCTTCTTCGAGCGATGTTGGAGTCACATACTCCGACTACACGATCACGTTACCAGACGGCTCAACGCTGAACAGTTGCGTCGCTCCGCCCTCACGCATTCAGGCAATCTCGCAAGGAGCAAATGCTGGATTGCAAGCCCAGGTCGTCCCCTTAAGGATGTCGGTGGCCGCGCTTACTCCCGCCGGTGAATCCGTAAGCATGGTTCGGCAGGTTGAAGTTGCCCGCATTCCGGTTTTCCAGTTTGGAGTTTTTTCACAGAGCGACCTCAGCTTCTTTCCCGGGCCTGACTTCGACTTCAGCGGGCGGGTTCATACTAACGGAAACCTATTCCTGGCCGAGGGTAGCGGTCAGACCTTGTGGTTCCATTCCCCGATCCGCGCTGCGAAAGACGTAGTGCGGGATCAATTGGCGAATGGAGAGGACACCAACGCGCAAAACCGAACCGGGAAGATTATGATTCCAAACGGTTCAGGTGGCTGCGACAGCAAACCTACGTCAAATACGTCCACGTGTCTCAACCTTGCATACGGCAGCGGTAGTTCGATAGGCGGCGCGACGCCAGTCTATGGTGGCAATGGAACCGCAAACCCCACTTGGCCGACCACCTCTACTGGACCAACGCCGAGCAACTATAACAGCACGATCCTAAGTGGCAAAACGGGCGCCAAACCGCTGCAAATGGCATTTGTTAAAAGCGGTGTTGATCCAATTGAAATCATACGGAGGCCAAGGAGCGGCGAGGATCCCAGTTCGTCGGTGGGCGAGTCACGTCTTTTCAATCAGGCGCAAATCAGGGTGTTGCTCGCGGATGATCCTGCCGAGAATCACCTGGATGGCTCGCCTGTTGATGGGGAGGACATACGGCTGGCAAACGTTAAGACTAACGCCACAACTCCCGACTACAGCACCGGCGTGGCGGTCGACGGCTCAGCGAATCACACCTATTTTGCGGAAGGAACCACGGCTTCGTTTCACGACACGCCTACAAACACCGATATTACCGATACTAATTGGCTGACCCCTACCATATCGGCGCAGAATACCTTACTAAGGCCCGGGTTGAACACGGCAGGTGCGGACGCCAACGCCCCTATCATCGCCGCCACCCCGAACAGCTGGAATCTGCTGGACGGCTACTTGCGAGTGGAATATCGTCCGGCAGGTGGCGGCAATTTTGTGGGTATCACACACGAATGGCTGCAACTGGGATTCGCGCGAGACTTTACTCCGCCGACACGGGCAACAGCGAACTCCGTTAATCCGAATGCGATCTTGATTCTGCAAGTGCTCGCCGATCGTAATGCCGATGGCGTAAGAAACCTGGGACAAGCGGCGCAAACTACGACATCCCCGCTCACGCACACTTCCGGTACTTGTAAGGCCACAGATCCCACTTCGGTTCCCGCAGGTTGTACGCTGACCAGCGTGAGTGGAAGCGGCTGCTCAGCTGGAAAGTACAAAACATGGAACTACAGTTGCAGTAGTACGACGCCCCCAGTTGCACCTGAGCTAGCTGACGGTGGCACCGGAGTGACGACTGGTCCTGCAACCAGGCACAACTGGTATCCGATCAATATGTACGACACTCGCGAGGGTGAATTCCGCGATGTGAACAGCGGAACCTGCAAGGTGAATGGGCTGCTCAATCTGGTTGAAATCGATGTAACCAACCTGCGCAAGTGGTTAAAGGGAACTATAGGAACCAATGGACCTAACGTCGAGGAGGTGGCGCAAAACGGCTACATCCTGTACTTCTCGGACCGCCGAGGTATGAAGCCAAATACAAATTTGGCTCCTTCGGTTAAGACTGGCGAATACGGTTTTGAAGACGTGATTAACCCAAGTTCCGCTACTGGCACTCCAAATAACGCCTTGGATGCTGGCGAAGACGTGAATGGCAACGGGCAGATAGACTACTGGGGCAAGGTGAATCTAGGGCTTGGTTTTGGTGCTGGTAACTCCGGGGACCCAACTAAAGCAATTAGCTGCCTGGCAACAGCCCGTCCCAACTGGGTGTCTGGAGCCCGCCACGGTGTTCGCTTGGTGAACGGCTCCCAGGGCAGAGTGCCGACACGTTTCGACAATGACGACGGCGGCTTCACCCTGGCTAGCGAAAATCCGGCATACATTCTGGGCGATTACAACGCTAGCGGTGGGTTCGGTGACCCCCATGCTTCTTCGGCGGTGATTGCAGATACGGTGACTTTGCTTTCCAACAATTTCAGTGATCTGACAATGTTCAACCATCCGACAGCCCCGGGGAGTCGGCCTGCGGCGGATACCTGGTATCGAGTTGCCATCGCCACGGGGAAGAATATTAACTTCTTACGTGCGGCTGTCGCGGGCGCTCCTCCCCAAGACTTCGGAACGGATGGCGGCGTACACAACTTCCTGCGATTCCTGGAAAGCTGGGGAGGAAACAACATTTATTACCGAGGGTCCATGGCCAGCATGTATTACTCGATGTATGCCACCGGTGTCTTCAAGTGCTGTACCGCGGTTTACGGCGCGCCTAACCGAAACTACGCTTTTGACCTTGATTTTCAGGATCTCGCGAATATGCCTCCAGGCACTCCAACCGTCACTGATGTAGAGAACCTGGGCTTCCAGCAGGTGTTCTAATCGAGTATTCGTTGTTTCCTGAGGCTGGGTTATCCCCAGCCTCTTTTTGTGTGCCTAGCGTGTTCGAGACCTCTAGGGCGTCGTCGCAAGGCGTACATGCAAAAAGCGCGAGCGGGCGACCGCGGATCTGCCAGACCGGAACGGGTACGGCTCGAACTTGGCATGCAATCCCTGGACGTGGTACCTGTAATGAGTTCAGATGTTGCGACTGAGTTAGCGACCTCATGACCTCTACAACAGGTAGCCAGGGGCCGAGCCTCTCGCCCAAAATCACGCAAGAAGTAGATGAAATCTTTGCTTGCCGCGTACGTCAACCTCTGCAAGCGGGGGGCTTCCCGGCCCAGCAGGATTGGGCCGCCGCTTCTTCCATCAGCTTCTGCGCGGACTGGCAAGGCAATCACG
>CAZBCQ010000144.1:0-1922 GCA_964490255.1 uncultured Terriglobales bacterium
GTGCCCGAGGTGACGGAGGCGCTGATCGAGGCGGCGCGGAAGGGCACGAGCTTCGGCGCATCAACGCCCGGCGAGGTGGACCTGGCGGAGGCGGTGCTCGATGCGTATCCGTTTGCCGAGAAGGTGCGCTTCGTCAATTCAGGCACGGAAGCGACGATGTCGGCGATCCGACTGGCGCGCGGATATACCAATCGCAAGTACATCATCAAGTTTGAAGGCTGTTATCACGGGCATTCCGACGCCTTGCTGGTGAAGGCGGGATCGGGCGTCGCGACGCTCGGCATTCCCGGTTCGGCCGGCGTGCCTGAAGAGTTCGTGCAATTCACGCTGGCGCTGCCGTACAACAACCTGAACGTGGTAGAAGAGGCGTTTCGCCGCTACAAAGACCAGATTGCGTGCGTGATCGTGGAACCCGTGGTGGGCAACATGGGGTGTGTGCCTCCGGGCAAGGGGTTCCTCGACGGCTTGCGTTACCTGACCGCAAGAGAAAACGCGTTGCTGATTCTTGATGAGGTGATGACCGGATTCCGCGTCGCTTATGGAGGCGCAACCGAGTTGTATGGTGTGCGGCCTGACCTGGTGACGCTGGGCAAAGTAATCGGCGGGGGATTGCCGGTGGGCGCGTACGCTGGGCCTGCGGAGTTCATGGACATGGTGGCGCCGGTTGGTCCCGTGTACCAGGCAGGAACGTTGTCTGGAAATCCGTTGGCCATGGTCGCGGGCACAACCATGCTCTGCCACTTGCGTGACAATCACGAGATCTATGGGCGCATGGAGCGGCTTTCGGGAACGTTGGTGAGCATGGTTGCCGAAGCGGCACGCGACGCCGATGTTGCCCTGACGTACAACCGGGTGGGATCGATGTTCACGTGGTTCTTCCAGGAAGGTCCAGTCACGGACTGGGATTCCGCGGCGAAAAGCGATACGAAAGCGTTCGGGAAGTTCCATCGCGCCATGCTGGAGGCCGGTGTGTATCTTCCGCCCTCACAGTTCGAAGCGGCGTTCTTCAGTGCGGCACACACAGACGACGACGTCCAGCAGACGGTGGCGGCGGCGCGCGAGGCGTTTGCGGCGGTGACCGCGTAAGAATCTTTTCACCACAGAGACACGGGAGGAGTTGGTAATTGGTAATAGGTATTTGGTAATTGAAAAGCAGATGCAAGACGCTGATGCAGTCAATTACCTTTTACCTATCACCCGATTACCGATTTTTGTATGCGGGCTGTAGTTCAACGAGTCAGTCGTGCTTCGGTTAGGGTCGACGACGAGATTGTCGGACAGATCGAAAAAGGGCTGCTCGTACTGCTTGGAGTCGCGCAGGACGATACGGAGGCTGACGCCGACTATCTGGCCGACAAGATCGTGGGTATGCGGGTGTTCGAAGACGCTGACGAGAAGATGAACGTGACAGTGACAGAGATTGGCGGCGCAGTGCTCGCGGTCTCGCAATTTACGCTTTACGGCGACATGCGGCGCGGCAAGCGTCCGTCGTTCGATGCGGCGGCGCGTCCGGAGCAAGCGCGCCGACTCTATCACTATTTCGTTGAGAAGATCCGAGCTGCCGGAGTCCCATGCGAGACTGGAAAATTTCAGGCGATGATGGAAGTGGAACTGGTGAATGATGGGCCAGTCACGATTTTGATCGACTCAAGGAAGACCTTCTGATTGGTAATAAAGTAATTTGTAATAGGTAATTGAAAACCAAAAGCCAACCGAAGCGCAGGCAAGTCCACCTTGCCAATTACTTATTATCTACCTTGCGGCGAGAATGGCGTCGGCCACCCGCACCGCATCGCCCGCGGGCTTCACGTCGTGTACGCGAACGATCTGTGCCCCGTTCAGAATCGAGATCACCATCGCAGACAGGCTTCCGTACAGACGATCTTGTGGCGAAGGCTTCTGGCCATTCTTTTCGAGCGCTT
>CAZBCQ010000144.1:2022-10673 GCA_964490255.1 uncultured Terriglobales bacterium
CTTCCGTACAGACGATCTTGTGGCGAAGGCTTCTGGCCATTCTTTTCGAGCGCTTTCGCGATAAAGGATTTGCGGGACGTGCCTACCAGCAGCGGCAGGCCGAGGTCCTGTAATTCGTTCAAGCGGTTCAGCAGCGGATAATTCTGCTCGAGATTTTTGCCGAACCCAATGCCCGGATCAACGACGATTCGCTTCCTCTTGATTCCCGCCAACTCGGCCTGCTGCACGCGTTCACGCAATTCCCGCTTCACCAAGCCGACAATATCCGCGACAGGCGGCAGGCTCTTCCACTCTTCGGGGAGCCCACGCATGTGCATCAGCACGAGGCCGCAGGATAGACCCGCAACGGTCTTCTTCATCTCCGGATCCCATTGCAGCCCGCTTACGTCGTTCACGATTTCCGCTCCGGTTTCGACTGCAGCTCGCGCCACGGTGGCTTTGTACGTGTCGACCGAGATGAGAGCACCTGGCCGCAAGCGTTTGATCTCGCTGATCACGGGCAGCACGCGGCGCAGCTCTTCCTCGGCAGCGACTGCGACCTTCTCAGGCGCAGGCTTGGCTGCGCCTTTGGCGGGCGCCCCACGAGCTGCCGCTTCGGCTTTTACCGCTTCAATCTTGACCCCGGGCCGGGTGGATTCGCCGCCAATGTCGAGGATATCTGCGCCTTCGTCGAGCAACTGCAGGCCGTGCTCGACCGCGTGGCCGCGATCGAAAAACTGGCCGCCGTCGGAAAACGAATCAGGTGTAACGTTCACCACCCCCATGATGAGCGTGCGACGTCCGAGTTCTATGGTGCGGTCGCCGACAGCCCATTGGAAGATGGGGCGCATGGGGCGATTGTAACGGAAGGTAACGTCGGAGCAGACGGAAGGCACACAAAACGGTGCTAGAATCCAAGTACGTTCATGCGCGGTTCCCTCCATGCCGCCCGCCTATCTCTCTGTCTTGTGCTGCTTTCGTGCGCACTTACTTCTGCAGCTAAAAATCCGCCGAAAGCTGAAGCGAATGCTCCCGGCCTGGCGGAGGCGATCAACCAAATCCTGGCGCAACCGGATGTCGCGCGCGGATTCTGGGGCATCGAGATTGACTCCTTAACGAATGGCAAGGTTCTCTACTCCTCCAACGAAGACAAGTTTTTCACGCCAGCCTCGAACACCAAGCTGTTCACGACGGCGACGACCATGGCTCTCATCGGCACCGACTATCGCTTCCGCACGACGGTGGAAACGGCCGGAAATGTCGATAAGTATGGCCGTCTGAATGGCGATCTGGTGCTCGTGGGACGCGGCGATCCGAACATCTCCGGGCGCAACCTTCCCTACAATGTGCACACGGAGCGAACGCTTCCTCCAATGCAGGTATTGCAACAGCTAGCGGATCAGGTAGTTCAGCGCGGCGTGAAATTCATTGATGGAGACGTCATTGGGGACGACTCCTATTTTGCGTTCGAACGTTACGGCGAAGGCTGGGCGCAGGACGACATGGTGTGGGAGTGGGGCGCTCCGGTATCGGCTCTCACCATCAACGACAATGTGTTGTTTGTGAACATCCTGCCCGCCGATCATGCCGGAGATCGAGCATTCGTAAACATCACTCCGTACGCGGAGTACTACCAGGTCGATAATCGTATCATGACCACGCCCGCAGGCACTGGTCCGCGGAAGGTCTACATTTCGCGAGAACCTGGCGGGAACCAGTTGAGCATGTGGGGCAACATTCCGGTGGACGATCCGGGGGCGACCGAGTCGCTGGCGATCGAAGATCCGGCGGCCTTTGCCGCGCAGGTGTTCCGGCAAATGCTGGAGCAGCGCGGGATTGTCGTCTATGGCCGCACGCGAACAAAACACACGGAACTCGCGACACTTTCGACGTTTACAGTGACGGCGTCAGCGCCCGCGAGTGGCGGCGGTGGCGGAGACCTGCCTTCGCGACCTCCGGCAGTGCCGATGACTCTCGTCCTTGCCAATTACGAGTCACAGCCACTCTCGCAGGATTTACGCGTGATCAACAAGGTGAGCCAGAACCTGCACGCCGAATTGATGTTGCGCCTGCTTGGTCGGGAAAAGGGGACAGCCGGAACAGTCCAGGCGGGCCTGGAGGTTGAGCGCGCATTTCTCACACAGGCTGGGATAGCCGCGGATCAGTTCGTGTTCTTCGATGGCTCAGGGCTTTCGCGCCAGAACCTGGTCACGCCGCACGCGATCGTCTTGTTGCTTAAGTACGTGGATTCGCAAGTATGGGGATCGAAGTTCATCGACACGCTTCCGGTGGGAGGCGTGGATGGATCGCTCACTGATCGCCTCAAGAATACGCCGGCTCAAGGCCGGGTGCAGGCGAAGACCGGATCGCTTGGGCACGTGAATACGCTGTCAGGATATCTGACCACCTTGAATGGCGATCGCGTGGTGTTCTCGATCATGATCAACAACCACAATCTGCAGAATCGGCGCGCGACCGAGGTAATGGATCAGATCGTAAACACCGTCGTTTCGTACGGAGCCAAGAAGCACTGAGGCTATTTAGGGCGCGCCATGCGGACCCGGGCTCGTCCAACAGCAACGCCTCCCGGTCCAGTTGAAGATGGTGGCTTGCGCATTCCATCCAGCAACTCTTTCAAAACCACAGCGTTATTCTGTAACTCATTCTTCGAAGAGAAAACCAGCGTCAGGGGCTTGCGACGCGTCGCCAGTTGATGCAACTGGTCGAGCGATGAGCTTGCTTCCGCATTCGTGAGTTCCTGCAGATACTTTTTGCGAAATGCCAGCCACTGCGTTGGGCGCTCGTGGAACCATTTCCGCAATTCGTTGGAAGGCGCAACCTCGCGCATCCAGAAATCGATTTTGGCCGCTTCCTTCGTGAGTCCACGGGGCCAGAGGCGATCGACCAGCACACGGGTGCCATCGTGAGATGATGGTGGATCGTAGGCGCGCTTCAGTGCAACCGGCATGGATCTTTCATTTTACGGCTGGTAAGGGCCGCGAGTTCTTTCACCAAAGTGCATCGATGATGACAAAAGTAATCCTGCAAATAGCAGTTCTTCTTATTGCCCTCGCGCTGCTGTTGTCAGCAGCAGGATGCACGTCCAATAAGCCTGAAGTTGCTACGAACCTTTCGCCACAACAGGTTGCCGGACAACAAATCTTTAATCAGACATGCGCTGTGTGCCATCGCAACGGCGAGCACGGGCCAAACCTGATCGGCCTCTACAAGAAGCGCTATATGAGCAACGGCATGCCCGTAAACGACGACCGCGTGCGCGATACGATTCGTATGGGCCGCGCTATGATGCCTGGGTTCGGCGATGTTCTGAACCAGCAGCAGTTAGAGGATGTGATCGCATACCTGCACGTGAAGTAAGTACATACGGTAAGGGCCCTGAATCGTCAGGTGGCCTGCAGTCATCGTACAATTGAGAAGATCAGCATGAGCAGCCAGGTCCAGCTAATCCAGATTGAAACCAGTCCGCGTCCGCACCAGCGTAAGCCGGAGTGGTTGAAGGCGCGCGCCCCGATGGGAGAGGGCTATCACGACTTGAAGAAGCTGGCGCGTGGGCTCGGGCTGCACACGGTCTGCGAGTCGGCACAGTGTCCGAACATCGGGGAGTGCTGGAATCATAAGACCGCGACGTTCATGCTGCTGGGCGATCACTGCACGCGTCGTTGCGGCTTCTGTGCTGTGCCGAAGGGGCACATGGAACCGATCGATTTCGACGAGCCTCGGCGCGTTGCGGAGGCGGTAGCCACCCTCGGCCTCAAGCATGCAGTCGTGACCAGCGTGAATCGCGACGACGACAACGTTGGTGCGGCGCGCGTATTCGCGGACACAATTACCGAGATCAAGCGCATCCTTCCCGACTGTCGCGTGGAAGTGCTGATTCCGGACTTTCAGGGCCGCGAAGATTGCCTGCGGATTGTGATGTCCGCGAAACCCGACGTTCTGAATCACAACACCGAAACGGTTCCGCGCATGTATCCGGCAGCCCGTTCCGGAGCTCGATACGAGCGCACGCTCGAGCTGTTGCTGCGCGCCAAACAGATTGATGGAAACGCAGTCACCAAGACCGGCGTCATGGTCGGCTTAGGCGAAGAGATCCCGGAACTGATTACCGTGTTCCGCGACCTGGCTGCGCGCGATGTCGACATACTTACTATTGGACAGTATCTGCGACCCTCGAAAGACCAACTCCCCCTCCAGCGTTTCTATACGCCCGAGGAATTCCAGCTCTTAAAGGAAGAGGCCCTTCGATTGGGCTTCCGGCACGTGGAATCGGGTCCGCTGGTGCGCTCCAGTTACCACGCGCACGAGCAGGCCGACGCCACTGCACGTTTCTCGAAGACACCTCTGCCGGTAGTTTAGAGGTAATAACTGAATCGATAGCCGAATCAAGTTCGGCAACTATTCACTGATTCTTAACCGAGCCTTCATGCGCTGTTAAAAGCGAAAAGGTACAACCTCATCATGCGGGCACCACGGCGCAGTTTACGTGTACCTGGTCAAGTTCGATTCTCCCGCCTTTTTTCTTTTCCCGACCGTTTCATGCAGAAGCTGCTGTTCCCGGATGAATTGCGGGAACTGTATTCGCGCGTTCAGAGCAGCGATCAAAGTTGCATCTGGCAAGGCGTATTGAGCGAGATGCAAGTCGACTGCGAAGTCAGCGATGCCGATCTGAAAAACATTCCCAGCTCCGGTCCGCTGGTCGTCGTTGCGAATCATCCGTTCGGGATGATCGAAGGCGCAATCCTTGGAAGCATGCTTGCGCGCGTTCGTCCGGATGTGAAGGTGATGACGAACTACCTGCTGGCCCGCATTCCCGAACTGCAGCAGGGATGCATCTTCGTTGATCCGTTCCAAAACCGGCGGGCGCCCCTGCAGAACCGGCGCGGAATCCGCGAGTCGCTGGAGTGGCTGAGCAGCGGCGGCGTGCTGGTGATTTTTCCTGCGGGGGAGGTTTCGAGTTGGGATTTGCGCACGCACCGCATCACCGATCCGAAATGGAGCGACACCGCCGCGCGCCTGGCACGTGCCAGTGGGGCCGCGGTACTTCCGGTGTATGTGAAGGGCGAAAACAGTTTGCCGTTTCACCTGCTGGGATTCGTGCATCCGCGGCTGCGTACAGTTCGACTGCCGAAAGAACTGTTGAACAAACGCGGAAAGACAATCGAGATCAGCGTTGGATCGCATATTCCCGCTGAACAGCTCGCCGCCCTGTCAGAGCCTGAGGCCGCGACACGCTACCTCCGCTGGAGAACGTATTTGCTGTCCGAACGCAATCAGCCGGAGCCCAAGGCCAAGCTGCACGGGATGCGATTGCGTAAGCCTGAACCACCACGAGAGGTGATCAACGCAATCGCGAATGACATCTTGCGAAACGAGATCGCGCAACTGCCTGCGTCGCAGAAGCTGACCGAATCTCGTGAGTTTACGGTCTTTACTGCAACCAGCAGCCAGATTCCGGCGCTGATGATGGAAATCGGGCGATTGCGTGAAGTCACGTTCCGCGCAGCCGGCGAAGGCACTGGGCGCGCGTACGACCTGGACGCCTACGATTCGTATTACGACCATTTGTTCCTGTGGAGCAACGCCAACCAGGAACTGGCCGGGGCATATCGAATTGGGCGAATTGACGAGATCCTGGCAAAGCACGGAGTGCAAGGGCTGTATACGAGTTCGCTGTTCCGCTACGATCCCGAGCTGTTCCGGCGCATCGGCCCGTCGTTGGAGTTGGGCCGTTCGTTTATCTGCGATGCTTACCAGAAGCAGTACTCGTCTTTACTAGTACTTTGGAAGGGCATCGCCGAATACGTCGCCCAACGACCTGAAACTGCGGTGCTGCTGGGCGCGGTCAGCGTCAGCAACAACTATCACGCAATTTCACGCGAGTTGCTGGTACGCTACTTCGAGAGCCGCTCGGAGTCGGATCTGGAGCGCTTGCTCAAGCCCCGCGTGCCATTTCGCGCGCGCCGCATTCCAAGCTCCGACATTCGTGTAATTGCCAGTGCGTTGCGAACGGTCGAGGATATTTCCGAGCCGATCAGCGACATTGAGCTGGATCACAAGGGAGTGCCGATCCTCTTCCGGCAATATCTGAAGCTGGGTGGCCGGCTACTGGGCTTCAATGTGGACCCAAGCTTTTCGGATGTAGTGGACGGGCTGGTCCTGGTGGATCTGCGAAAAACGGATCCCAAGGTCCTGGGACGATACATGTCCCCCGAAAGTTTGAATACATTCCGGCAATACCATGCCTCGGAACGAAGCATGGCGGCCGGAGCGACGTTAGCCTGACAAGGAGATGTCCAACCAGACAGACTCCACATTAAAAGGCAAACAAAGGTCTGGGAGAACAAAGCCCGGGCCTTTCGTTTTTGTGAGCCCCTGACAGTTGGTGAGCACAAACTATGGTCAGATCAGTATTGGCTGGGTAGCCCCCACGTATCCTGCTGCCGGACACGTGGGGACCTGAGTTTTAGTTAGCGCTTGCTCTGACCGCGCGCCAGCTTCTTCACTTTGCGCTTCGCCGAACCACGTGGAGTGGTGCGCTTCGGCTTCGGCGTAGCCTTCTTGCGCGCGGTGCGCTTTGCTGCTTTGCGTTCGTCTTTTGCTAGAGCTTTTGTATTTGCCATTCGTCTCCCTTTTGATTGCAGTCGGTGTTGCTCAACTCAGCAGCTTTCCAGCTGCGCGTATTTTTCCACCAGCTTCTTCAAGCCGAAGCGTGGAAATTGTACCGTAATCTTTGCGTCCTCGCCGTCACCTTCGCGCTTGAAGACGGTGCCTTCCCCATACTTCGGATGCTTTACGCGCTGACCCGGTCGGAACCCGCGCTTTCCTGTCGGCGCTTCCACCTCAACCTTCGGACGCGAGAACTTCTTCCCGCGCGAAGCGAAGAACTCGGCGATGTTGTCGATGGAGTTGTACGCCGGACCGCTGTAGGTGGTCTTTTTCGGCTGCGGATTGTTATAGCGCGGCCGCTGATCTTCATCTTCGTAGGCGTAATGCGTCGAGCCAAAGTCGTGATCGTCTCCCGAAGACCACGCCGGAGTCGAAACACGCGTGTCGCGTCTTCCCGGAGAGCCGATGTCTTCGATCAGCTGCGGTGGAACTTCTTCCAGGAAACGCGACGGAATGCTGGCTTCCGGCATGTCAGTTCCATAGCGACGACGATACCGCGCGCGGCTCAGTACCAACATGTTCATCGCACGGGTCATGCCCACGTAGCACAGGCGCCGCTCTTCTTCGATCTCATCGGGATTGAGGAACGTGCGGGAGTGTGGGAACAATCCCTCTTCCATGCCGGCAAGCACAACCAGCGGGAACTCCAGTCCCTTCGCGGAGTGCAGCGTCATCAGCGTGATCTGCGATCCGGCTTCGTACTGATCGGTGTCGCTCACCAGCGCGGCATGATCGAGAAACTCCTGCAGCGTCTCGCCACGGTCCCGCGAGTCCATTGCGGCATTCACAAGTTCGCGCAGGTTGTCGATGCGCGCCAGCGAATCCGGCGTGTCCTCTTCCTCGAGCTGCTTGATGTACCCAGTGCGGTCGTGCAGGAACTTCAGGACCTCGGCTGTCGATGCCGGGCGCGAATCCGTTTCCGGCTCGCTGCGCTCTTCAACTTCCAGTTCACTCTGATCGCTGGCACTGCCAAGCCACTGCTGATAGGTTCCGTCCAGCATGGCCCGCGCGCCTTGGATGATGTCGCGGAAGCCTTTGAGTGCAGTGAGCGCTCGCGCTGGCAGCAACTGGCCCTTGATCGCCTGCTCGGTCGCATTCCAGAGAGAAATGCCCGTTTCAACCGCCAGTCGTTCGAGCGTATCCAGCGTGCTCTTACCGATGCCGCGGGTGGGGGTGTTCACTACGCGCATGAACGCGATCGAATCATGCGGATTCTGGATCAGCTTCAGATAGCCGATCATGTCCTTGATTTCGGCGCGCTCATAGAACGAGAAACCACCTACAACTTTGTACTGCAGCTGATAACGCCGCAGGGCCTCTTCGAAGAGTCGCGACTGGGAATTGGTGCGATACAGAATCGCCGCCCGGACCTTATCGTCGCCGTCAGCGCGCGCCTGGGCCATGTACTTGCTGATGTAGTCGGCGGCGAAGAGCGCCTCGTTCTCGCCGTCAGGCGCTTCGTAGTAGCCGATCTTCGATCCGCCTTCGCGCGCGGTCCACAGGTTCTTGCCCTTGCGGTGGACGTTATTCGCAACCACCGCAGACGCTGCTTCGAGAATCGGTTGAGTCGAACGGTAGTTCTGCTCTAACCGGATGATCTTCGCCTCGGGGAACTCGCGCTCGAAGTCCAGGATGTTGCGGATGTCCGCACCGCGCCAGGAATAGATCGACTGATCCTCATCACCCACCGCGCAGACGTTGTGATGAACTCCCGCGAGCAGCCGCATCAGCTCGTACTGCGGACGATTGGTGTCCTGATACTCGTCGACCAGCACATACTCGAAGCGGCGCGCATAGTAGTTGCGAACTTGATCGGCAGTCTTCAGCAGGCGCACGGTTTCGAGCAGCAGGTCGTCGAAGTCGAGCGCGTTCGCCTTCCGCAACTCCTGACGGTAGATCTCATACACATGAGCGATCTGCTCTGTCTTGGGATCGCCAGACTGCAGGTAAATCTCCTGCGGATCGAGCATGTGATTCTTCGCCCA
>CAZBCQ010000145.1:0-10549 GCA_964490255.1 uncultured Terriglobales bacterium
CGGCCAAGCACTGAGGCAAGTGGCACAACTGATCAAAGCCGACCTCGGTGTGGAGATCGCATTTACCGACGTCGGTGGCTGGGATCATCACGTCAACGAAGGTTCAGTTCAAGGTCAGATTGCGCAACGCTCACAGGAACTGTCGCAATCCATGTCGGCTTTCTGGACTGATCTTGGCGATCTGGCCGAGAGCACGGTCGTGGTCACGATGTCGGAGTTCGGACGAACCGCACGCGAAAACGGCAATCGCGGCACCGATCACGGCCACGCTAATGTGATGTTCGTTCTTGGCGGCCCGGTGCGCGGAGGCCGCGTGTACGGCCGCTGGCCTGGGCTAGCGCCCGAGCAACTCAATGACGGCCGCGACCTGGCTCTCACGACTGACTTTCGCCGAGTGCTGGGAGAAGTTGTGTACCGCCTTCTCGGCGCGAAAGATCTGAATACAGTCTTCCCCGGCTTCGACAACGACCCACGGGCATTCTTGAAACTGGTGGTGTAGGACAGCGAATCCTGCCTGTCGGTTGGGCGCCCGCCGTGGCCCTCCGCTGGCCTGGGTGGGATTAAGAGAATGACGGTGCCCCATCTGTGCCTTCTTTTGGCAGAGGTGGGTTCATGGGAGTTCCACCAGCACGTCTTCGCCTTCAAACCGGATCGGATACACCTTCACTCCCATGTCTGCGCTCTGATCGGACACTCCGGTTCTCGGATCGAATCCCCAGCCATGCCAGGGGCAAATGATTTTGCCGTCCATCACCACGCCTTGTCCGAGCGGGCCACCGCGATGACAGCACATGTTCTCCAGCGCCGCATAGGAGCCCTCGACATTCGCGACACACACGGCGGTCCCATTCACTTGAAATTCTTTTGCTTCCCCATCGGCAGGCAGGTCTGATTTGCTGCCGATCTTGATGAACTCAGGCATTCCGTTCTCCCGCACCAATATAACAATTCACCACGGAGGCATGGAGACACGGAGGCGGAACTGCAGGTCCAGGATTAACCAGAGTTCGTTTTTGGCGACAAGGAGCTTAATGGAATGGCTGAACGCTTATCTCGACTGCATGGTCGTCCCAGTCGCCACGTGTTTTTTGAAGTCCTCCATCATGTTTTCCTGGAGGCGCACTTCCGTGGGCTTCTTGGCAATCGACATGGTATCGATTTTGTCCTGCAGCTTCAGCAGCGCGTAGAAAAGATTTTCCGGACGCGGCGGGCAGCCCAGCGCATATACGTCGACGGGAACAATGCGATCGACTCCCTGCAGCACCGAATACGTATTGAAGGGGCCGCCTACGGAGGCGCACGCACCCATGGCGATCACCCATTTGGGATCGGGCATCTGGTCGTAGATTCGCTTGACCACCGGGGCCATTTTTAGGGTGACTGTGCCGGAAACAATCATGAGGTCGCTTTGGCGGGGGCTGGGGCGAAAGACTTCCGATCCGAAGCGCGCGATATCGAAACGCGCGGTGGACGAGGCGATCATCTCAATGGCGCAACACGCCAAGCCAAAGGTCATCGGCCAAAGCGCCGATTTTCTGGCCCAGTTGAAAACATAGTCGACGGTCGTAATCAGGAAGTTCTTTTCAAACCTGTTCTCAAGCCAGGACATGAATCCCCCAGTAATTCGCATAAAAATGGTCTCCCAGGGGCGAACATCGGGTAAGTGACGCAGGTCACAGGCATGTGCCGTAACCTGCCCAGCAAGACCGCGAGCGTGTAAACGCTTAGTTTGTGGTTTCCTCCACCTCCAGTTACGATAGAAGCAAGAAGTAACCCTGTTTGAGGCAGTTCCCGGCTTAAGCTGCACGAGGCTTTCAGCAATCCCGCGCATGGCAATTCCCGATACGAAAGTTGTCGAAATAAGCTCGCCGTCCAGCCTCGACTGGCAGGCGCACTGGCGTAAGAAGCTCTTCTGGATCGTGCTGATCGCCTTCCTGCTGCGCGTGGCCGCTATCGGGATCACGCACACGTATCGACCGCGTACAACCGAAGCCCACTTCGGCTTCGGCTGGGAGATGGGACGCATCGCGCGATCGATTGCCGCGGGCGAGGGCTTCTCCAGTCCATTTACGCAGATCGGCACCGGCCCGACGGCGTGGGAGCCGCCGATCTATCCCTACTTTATGGCGGGCGTGTTCAAGGTATTCGGCACCTACACGCGCAAGTCGGCATTCGTGTTGCTTACGGTGAATTCGCTGTTCTCGGCGCTCACCTGCATCCCGGTATTCGTGCTCGCGCGCCGCATCTTCGGGCTGCGAGTCGCGCGATGGTCGGCGTGGGCATGGGCCTTGTTTCCGTACGCGATGTACTGGTGTGTGAAGTGGCTCTGGGAAACGAGTATCACCGCGTTCATCCTCGCGTGCCTGTTCCTTCTGACCATGGATCTGGAAGACGCTCAAGGCTACACGAAATGGCTGGGCTGGGGACTGCTCTGGGGATTTGCCGCGTTGCTCAATCCGTCAGTGCTGTCATTTCTTCCCTGTGCAGGATTGTGGCTCGCATGGCGCCGCGCACAGAAACATAAGAAGTGGTTCGTGCCGTCGTTAGCCGCCGCGCTCTTCTTCACCTTGACCATCTCTCCCTGGATCGCGCGCAACTACGCCGTCTTCGGCGAGTTCGTCTTCATACGTTCCAACTTCGGCGCGGAGTTCCGCATGGGCAATGGTCCTGACGCCAAGGGACTCTGGATGGCATGGCTGCATCCCTCGGCGAATGTACTCCAGTTCGCAAAATATCGAGAGATGGGCGAGTTAGCTTACGTTCACAGCCGTAAGGAACAAGCGCTGGCGTGGATCCACCAGCATCCGGGACAGTTTGCCAAAGTCACCGTGGCGCGGTTTGTTTACTACTGGGCGAACCTTCCATGGACGTCATGGCCGATGTTCGCCAAGAACGCTTCGTACCTTGCTTCCTCGATCCTTGCGATCTGGGGAGTCGTTCGCGCAATTCGACAAAAGCGGCGAGCGGCATGGTTGCTGGCGTGGCTGTTTATCAGCTTTCCGTTCGTCTACTACTTCGTTTTCCCGCACCCACGTTATCGCGCCCCGATCGAACCTGAGATCACCATTTTGATCTGCTACATGATCTCGGAGACGAAGGAATTCCGGCGAAAAGAACTCACCGCGCACTAAGTTCGGCTCTCCCGGACAGCGTTTTGGATTTGGTTTTCGGGAAATGTGAAACGCGAAACGTCGAACGTCAATAGTCGAACGTCAATAGATCACCTGCGCCGGTGACATCGATTTCATATCCGGCTTGCGCGCGGTCAGCAGCAGCGCGCCGATTCGCTTGAAGTCGCGAAGCTCCTCTGCGTTCTTAAACCACTTGCCACTGTACTCATCCGGAGTCGGTGTCTCATCCGGAATGCGAAACGCCTGCACATCCTGGAACGCGTGCGCCTGGAGTAGCTGTACGTACTCGGCTTCCGAACGCACCTTCACGGGCACCTTCAGCGCATCCACCCAACGCAGCGAGTAATGATTGTCCCTGTATAAATTGATCAGGATGAACATCTGCCCGCGCGGCGCCAGCACCCGGAAAAGCTCGGCGAGCGTGCGATCCTGATCGGGATAGTAGTAGAAAGATTCAACTGACAGAACTTTATGAAAGAAATTTTCCTGCCACGGAATGTCGTGCGCCGGACCAACGACGTACATTACATTTTCGAATTCTCGTGATGCAGCGCGCGCCTGCCGGATCATCTCATCCGCGATGTCGAGGCCTACCACCTGTCCAACGCCTTCCGGCCCTTCTGCGACGAGTCTCGCCAGAAGCCGCGTGGCCCATCCGGTGCCGCAACCCAGATCGAGAATGCGCTCTCCGGCGCGTATGTCCATCTGACGAATCGTGCGCTCGGTTATGTACAGATGGTGGCGCTCCATCTCGGTGCCGCGACCATCTTCGGCCCACTGGTTGAATTCCTGCCGGAGCTGTTCGTTCGGATTCATACTGAAATTGTACGATGCGGGCCGAATCAGGCTGCGTGATACATTGGCGAAATGGCAGACGCACAAGCGCCGAAATCTGACCCAAAGCCGCTGCTCTATTGTCCCAACTGCGCACGCGAAATGACAGACCCGCTCACATGCGGTGACTGTTCTGCCGTGATCTGCCGTATCTGTGGAACTCCTCTGGAATCCCCGGACGAACTCGGCATGGGATAATCATGCGCCGGCTATACTGCCATCCTCTCTCCCGTACTTCGTTCCGCACGGAAACGCAGCAGCGCAGCAATATTCCCGTGACGTTGCAGATCCGCGTTGTCCGGCACGTACATGACGTCGGCACCCCCACCGAGAGTGCGTCCGATGATTGCGTCAGCAAGATCATCGATCCGGCGCATGTCGTGATTACAGACAGCACAAATTTTTGCATGCGACATGTCGAGGTACCCGCAATTCGTGCACTCGCCGCCCATGGCGCGGAAGCTTCGTTCCAGCAGCAGCGTTTGAACCTCGCCCATTTGCAGCGCGCGCAAGACGCGACGCAATCCTAAAGCCCCTCGGTTGTCCGCTTTTGCTTCGTTCAGAACTTCGCCGATTAGCTCCTGCCGCACTCGCCCCCGATGCTCGCCTATGATCCGTTTTGCATTCTGCCGTACTTCGTCAGGAGAAACCACTGCTGGTTCCGCGACGAAGGACCCAATCAGGCGCTGCCGCAGGTACGGGTGCAATTCCCTTTCAATGTCGTTGCGCGCTTCCTCATGGCAGCCCAGAATTAAATATTCCGCTCCGCCGTTCCCATACAGTTCCATCAGTCGTTCACCGACGCGCCGATAGTGAGCGGTAATCTCGTTATCAACTCGGCGTTCCGCGTGTCCGGCGTCGAAGCCATTGAATCCATCGCTGCGCCCGTGCCGCGTAATCTCATTCACGAAATCAGCCACTTCTCGGATCTCGTTCATATGCAGCTCAAATAGGCGCGCCTTAGTGCGATCGATCAGCACAATGGAAACTTTTCCCATCACATCATTGAGCCCGGTCAGCGGTGTAAGGTGAAACCGCTGATTCACGATCAGCCGCGTGGATGGCAGCTGCGAGGGCAAATCGAATTCCTTCCAATAGTTCTGCGAAGCGCACGCGAACACCGCTTTTGCTTTTCCCTGATTTCCGTGCAGATGCTCCGAAAGCTCCAAGATACGGCTCAGAGTCGTGCGAAGATTCCCGTTCTTGCCGTCCTTCTCGGCCGCCAGCATCGCGCTTTTCACCAGGTCTTTGACCAGGATCGACTCTTGACGGTGCGACTTGTCCTGCGGCACCGCGGGCTGAAAGTAAAAAGTTACGGCATCGTGCACCGGAGATTGAAAAGCAGCAATTTCGCGAAGAGTTTCGCGTGTGATCATGGCACGTCTCCTTTACGGCGGGATGACCTAAACAGCTTTGGAGTGCTCGAGTAACTTGTCTTTCAGGCGACTTTGAATAGGCAGGTTGCGTTGCAAATATTCTCGTGCTGCCTGAATGGATTTCCGCACCGCATCCTGCGGCCGGTTACTGATGGCAACGATCTCATCCACTGTGAATCCTTCCACCGTATACAGGAGAAAAGCTTCACGATCGGGCGATTTCGTTCTGCGCAGCGCACGCTCAATCAGATTGATCGCTTCGCTCTGTGCCGCCGTATCTTCCGGAGTTGAGATGTTGCGGTTTGGAATGATGCTTTCATGCATGACGGACTCATCGGGTTGATGGAATTCGAGTTGCGAATCATCCTGGACCCTCGGAGACATCTCAAACACGCGCGCGGGCTGATCGAGGCTCACCGACGAAACGTCCTCCCGGCTGCGACTCGATAAATCGCGCAGTGCGCCCAGAGCGAGCCTGTATAACCAGGCTTCTACGGCCAGTTTCTCAGGCTTTTCCTCGTGATCGAGTGCGTTGGCAATCGCTTCATCGATCACCTCGTCCACCCGCAACTGGTACGGTTGCAGATCGCCATTCGCTTCGCGGTAAGCAATTTCGCGCTCAACAAATCGCCGCAAGCGCGGAAGATTTGCATTCAGATATGAGCTGATGTCTTCATCGGAAGCCTTCGGAGGTTGCACCGCCGCCACCGTCTCTTCAAACGGAGTCTCCGGTATGGGTCGGGCGTGTCCTGCTCTGCGGCGATTCGGCCACTTGTGTCGCGCACGCAGCCGATCCGTATGTTTCGTAAAGCGCTCCAGCAGATCTTCAAACGCTCCCTTGATAGCGCCTTCCGCACTCGCTGCAGTTTCGGCAGCAGCAATGTCACCCGAAGGCAGGCGAAGATCGAGGCGCACTTCGATTCCGGTGCGCACCGGCTTCTCCTCTATGATTGCGTGCAGATGAACCAGCTCCGGACGAAAGACCTGGAGCCGTTTTTCGAGCTTCTGAATTTGTTGATTGATTTCTTGTTCGACATCGGGAGTTTTTGAAAGCTTGTAGCTGACGTGGACATTCATTCAAGCCTCGAAGCAGGAGCTTGCCCCGCCCATCGCCCTTTGTGGAAAAGGATTTTACACCTTCACGATAAGAAGCGAGTGGGCCACCTCGACGTTGCTTTCTGTTGTCATTAAGTTGGCGCGCAAATTGCTGGAGAGATTGGACTTGCGAATCTGATGCGGCCCACGAATCTGTACGCGTGCAGCGCGATTTCGGCGTTGCAGCTAAACCGAGATCGTGAACGTGGTTTCTGTTCGCGTGACTGGCCGGTAGAGAGTGTCGCGCTCAATCGGTTCGCGACCAGCTTCTTTGATTAAGCGCACCAAATCCTTGCGGCGAAGCCCCTGTGGAGTTTCCGCTCCCGCATCGTGATAGATCTTCTCTTCAACCACAGTGCCATCGATATCGTCAGCTCCGAAGCGTAACGAAATCTGAGCGATCTTTGGTGTCATCATCTGCCAATACGACTTGATGTGCGGAAAGTTATCGAGCACGAGGCGTGACACGGCAATTTGTTTGATGTCGTCGAAGCCGGTCGTCCAGGGCAAGTGACTCAACGGAGTGTTATCCGGATGAAATGCAAGCGGAATGAAGGTCTGGAATCCGTGTGTGTCGTCCTGCAGCGCGCGCAGCTTCATCAGGTGATCGACGCGGTCCTCATCATTTTCGATGTGACCGTACAACATCGTGGCATTCGATTTCAGCCCAAGTTCATGCGCGATCCGGGCAGTCTCCAGCCACTGGCTGCCGTCGATTTTGTGATCGCAAATAATGTGGCGAACGCGCTCGGCGAAGATCTCTGCTCCGCCACCTGGCAGCGAATCAACTCCAGCGCTCTTCAGCTTCTGCAGGGTTTCGCGAATCGAGAGCTTGGCGCGCTTCGCAAGATACGCCACTTCCACCATGGTGAACGCCTTCAGGTGAACCTGCGGAAAGCGCTGCTTCAAACCTGAGACAAGGTCGAGAAAATATTCGAACGGCAGATCAGGATGGAGTCCGCCAACGATGTGAAACTCTGTCACTGCTTCCGAGTAGCCGGATGCCGCCGACTGCCACGCCTCTTCCAGTGCCATGGTGTACGCGCCCGGAGCATCTTTCTTGCGACCAAAGGCGCATAAACGGCAGTACGCAACGCAGACATTCGTGGGATTGATGTGCCGGTTGACGTTGAAATAAGCTCGGTCGCCATGCATCCGCTCGCGAACGTGGTTCGCGAGCCAGCCCAAGGCCAGTATGTCCTTCGACTGATATAGCGCGAGCGCATCTTCGGCGCTCAAGCGCTCGCCCGCAAGAATTTTCTCCTGCAGCGGATTCAGTCGCGCATCGTCGGTTTGGAAGGCATGCAGCAGAGCTTCGGCCATCACTATGATGATACCGTAGCCAGGGACGCCCGTCACAATGCTTTGTGCGGCGCGGAGTTCCTCATCCTTGAGTTTCGCTCAGCATCAATAGTCTTAGAATATTGGAGCGATGGCTTCCCATGGGGCGGATGTCGCGGCGGTGCTCGATGTCTTCTGCTATTTCTTCACTCTTGCTCGCTTTGGCGCTTGCTCAGTTTCAAGTTCCGCAAGGGACGCTTCAACCAGCCCAGCAGAATGTGCAATCGACTCAGGCGCCGGTGAGTTCCACTTCGGCTCCAGCTACTGAGAATCAGGTGGCGAATGGCAAGCGAAAGCTCGACTCGAACGTCAAGGTTTCTGCTCAACAACCCTGGACCGATACCGGCATCGACCTGATCGCGGGTGATCACGTGACGGTCACGAGCACCGGCCAGTTGAACTACATGGAGAATTCTGCGGTCGGCCCGCAAGGCATCACGCGCACCTTGAAAGACACGCTTCGCGCGCTTCCGGTGAATGAAGCCGGGCGCGGAGCTCTGATTGCGCGAATCGGCAATGATCCTAACGCCGTGCCTTTTCTCATCGGCGACCAGAAGACCTTCGATGCCAACCGCTCCGGCCGCCTGTTCTTGGGAATCAACCAGGCATCGAATGAATCCGCAAACGGACAGTTCAACGCCACCATCAAGATCGTGCCGGCCAAGACGGTCGCGAGTTCTCAGTCCGCAAGCAAGCCGCTCAGTGTTCCAGCCGACCTCTTCGACAAAATTCCCCGCCGCGTAAACGACGAATCCGGAAACAAGGGTGACATGGTGAACTTTCTGATCATCGGCCCGGAAAACAAAATGAAAGAGGCTTTCCAGCAGGGAGGCTGGGTGCTGGTCGACAAGACCAAGCAGGACGCCATACTTCACGCCGCTCTGTCGACACTCTCGAACAAGACTTATACCGAAATGCCTATGAGCGAGTTGAGCCTCTTCGGTCGTTCACAGGATTTTGGATTCGCCCGCGCTGAACCCGTGCAAGTCGTCGAGAGTCGAAATCACCTGCGCGTCTGGAAGGCCCCTTTTGACTTTGACGGCCAGACGGTTTGGGTGGGCGCGGCCACGCACGACATTGGTTTCGAGAAGGATCAGCGTAACGGAAAAGTGACGCACAAGATCGATCCCAACGTCGATCTCGAGAGAGAATTCGTCGGCTCAACTCTAGGTGATACCGGGCTCGTCGCCGCCAGCACCTACGTTCTCCCTAAGGACCCGATCCAGACGGCCATGACCGCTACAGGCGGCAGCTTCCACTCCGACGGGCGCGTGCTGGTCATGGAATTGAAGTGAGACCACACCAAGAGCATCTCCTGTCAGGTCGAGCGCAGCGCGACAACCCTATTGCCATTCGAATGTCACAATAGCGTTTTCTCGCTACGCTCGAAACGACAGTCCTCGCCTTTGGCTCGGACTGCGATTCACCGACCTGACGAGCCATCAAGCTGCCAAATCGGCTTGGGGACCTCAGACCCTGCCACTATTTGCGTCGCAACAACAAGTCCCCCGCCACAAACGCGAAGAACACCACCGAGATCACTCCATTCATCGTGAAGAACGCCGCGTTCAGCTTGCTCAGATCGTCATGCGATACCAGCGAGTGCTCGTACCCGAGCAGCAGAGCCACAGCGGCAATCCCGATAAACGCCAGTGCGCCAAGGTGAAAAGCTACGCTCAGCCAGATCAACAATCCAATCATGGCGAGGTGCAGCAATCGCGCGAACAGCAGCGCTTTCGGAATTCCGACATAGCGCGGAACAGAATGCAGCCCGTAACTGCGGTCGAACTCGCAGTCCTGGCACGCGTACAGCACGTCGAATCCACCTACCCAAAATGTGACGGCTGCCGTCAAAATCAGGATCCTCGGATCGAGCGAGCCGCGCACCGCAATCCATGCGGCCGCCGGAGCAATTCCCAACGTAAATCCAAGCACCAGGTGGGACCAGCGTGTAAATCTTTTTGTGTAGGAATACGAGAGCAACACGGCCAGCGCCACAGGCGAGAGGGCCAGCGCGAGATGATTTAACCGCGATGCCGCAAAGATAAATATCCCGCAAGCAACCAGAGTGAACAGCGCGACGAACTGTCGCGAGAGCGTGCCTGCAGGCAGAGCGCGCATCTGAGTCCTGGGATTGGCAGCATCGATCGTCGCGTCCGCTAGCCGGTTGAAAGCCATCGCCGCCGAGCGAGCCGCGACCATGGCGACTACGATCCACAGAAGCTGATGGCCTGTAGGAATCCCGCCGGCGGCCAGCATGGCTCCGCAAAGCGCAAATGGGAGCGCAAACACGGAGTGCTCCCACTTGATCATTTCCAGGGTGGTTGCAACGTTGCGAATCAGAGGCACAGGCTCATTCTAAAGCACACAGCTAGCCTTCACAGACTCCGCTTACGCATACTCTCCCCAGTTGAATCTGCCGAACTATCGGGAATCGCGATTCAAATAGGTATAGCGCTGGAACCAGACGGCTCCGCCGAATGGGCTGTGGTGGGCAAAATCAGGAAGAGGTTTTAAATGACTACCTTCAACCAGAGGAGTCTCTTTCATCCAACGTGAATTATATTGAAGGCGCTGCCCCATCTCCGACCAGCGGCATTCCAAAGCACCGGTCTTTGCTTGCCATGAGGACTGCATCGTAGCCTAGCCTCCCGTTGCGAGAACTATCTGCGACTCGCTCTGCAATCCCACAAATGCCACAAAGCTTACCACCGACGTCAACCTGAAGCACCGCCCTCTCCCTGGTAGCCATGTTCTCCCACGAGCGGAACA
>CAZBCQ010000146.1:0-3686 GCA_964490255.1 uncultured Terriglobales bacterium
CTCCTTCAGGGCATCGTTGTTCCACACGATGACCGGAAGCGCGAGGCGTTCTTCCACCGCGGTGGCCAGCTCATTGACCGTGAACATGATCCCGCCGTCGCCGGCGACGGCGATCACCGGCCGATGCGGCGCACCGATCTTGGCGCCAATGGCCATCGGCAAGGCGACGCCCAGGGCGCAATAAGTGCCGGAATAGTACCAGCAGCGCTCCATTTCCATCGGCATTGCAAACGAGCCGGTGTACACAATCTGCGAGGCGTCGCCCATCACGATTGCGTCCGTAGGAAGCGCTGAACGCAGTATCTTCCATACCCGCGCGTGCAGCTTTTCGACTTCGGTCATTTTCGCGGCATTGCGCGCGAGGACATCCTGGACCCGGTGCTCGCCTTCCGACCCCTGCGCCGTCGGCTTCCGGCTGGAGAGGGCGGACGACAGGGCGAGCATTGCGGCACGGGCGTCGGCCTGAATGGGCACCGCCGCGGAATACATCGATGTCAGTTCCGTTGGATCGATGTCGATCCGGATGATGTCGCCCGTTATTTCAAGTTTCGGCAGGAAGTGGTCGCCTGGCGCGACTTCCGAGCCAACCAGCAACACCACGTCGGCGTCGGCCAGCGCCTGCTGGCTCGCTTCCTGCAGGATCGAGCACCCCAGGGATAAAGGGTGGGAATGCGGAAGTATCCCCTTGCCGGCATTGGTGGAAAGAACCGGAGCCCCGATACGCTCGGCGATGTCAGTCAGTGCCTTGCGCGTCCCGACCGCGCCACCGCCGACGAGAATCAGAGGGTGCTTTGCCTGCGCGAGGCGATCGGCGGCCTCGTCGATCGCCGCCGGATCGGGCATCGGCAAGGACGGAGCGCGGCGGGTCCTCCAGTCAGGCCCGACGGCTTCCGGCAAGACGTCCCGAGGCAGCGACAGATGAACCGGACGAGGCCGGCTGCCGCGAAACACCGCATAGGCACGCGCAATCAGTTCCGGGAGCTCTTCCGGATATCGGACCATGGCGCTGAATGCGGTGAATCCCGCTGTTACTGCGACCTGGTCGTTGAGCTCATGGACCGCTCCCCAGCCTTTCCCGTGCGTGCGCGTGGCGCACGCTCCGGACAGCACGAGCAAGGGTTGCGAATCGCAATAAGCTTGAGCGATGCCGGTCGCCGCGTTGGTGACACCGGGGCCGGCGATGATCGTGCAAACGCCGGGCTTGCCGGTCGCACGCGCATAGCCGTCTGCCATGAGGCTGGCGCCTTGCTCGTTGCGACACTGCACGTGGCGGATCCCTGAAAGCTCGATGCCGCGATACAGCTCGACGGTCATCGTCCCGGCCATGCCGAAGACCGTGTCCACCTCATAGGCCGAGAGCAACTTCATCACGGCCTCACCGCATGTCATGGGTTTCAAGCGCTCCCCCTGTCTCCGGATGATTCGCATGGCTCACTGGACGTTGTCGCGACGCGCCGAACGTTATCACACGGGGGCCTATTCCAGCTTCCAGGCGCACGCGTTTTACTTCGGTGCGAGCAATACGGCGGTAGAGCGTCCCTGACCCTTTAACGATCCTTTGCGGTAGATTTCGGTACGCGCTCCCCACATCGCCCAGCAGCGCAGACGCGTCAAATCAATCTCGAGCGAACTCCCGGTGTAGCTCTGCTGCAATCCGTTCGAATACGTCGTTCCAGTCACCTCGCGACTTCTGTCGGAACAATCGGACGGTCGGATACCAGGGGCTATCTTCCCGGTCAATCAGCCAGCGCCAGTCGCCATCGAACGGCAGCAACACCCAGGTCCTCTTGCCCAGTGCCCCGTTCAGATGTACGACGCTGGTGTCCATGCTGACCACCAGGTCCAGGCACTCGCATAGCGCTGCCGTATCGCTGAAATCCCTCAGTTCGCCGTCGAACTGACGGATTGCGGCGTTCTCCATCAGAGTCTTACGGTCAGCCTCGGTGATCTCGGTTTGCAGACAGAAGTACTGAAAATTGTCCGGCAGATACGGAACCAACTTTGATAATGGATAACACCGTTCGCTGTGCATGCGTGCCGCCTGGCTGCCACTCCAGGTCAACCCGATGCGCGGTTTGGTCTTCGCGCCAAGGCGCTCTTGCCATGCCGCCACCTTGAGTGCGTCGCTGCTTATGTACCTGGGTGCCGAGGGGATCGTTTCCAGCCTGGTTCTGAAGGCCAGGGGCAGGCTCATGAGTGGACACTGAACATCGAAGTCCGGCAGCGGTTCCCCGTAACGAATCACTTGCGTTACGCCTCCGAGAGTGGCGCATAAGCTCGCCAGCGGCCCTGGTACCTCCAATATGACCCGTGCGCCCAGTCCCGCAACCATCGCGCAATAACGGCAAAACTGCAGCGAGTCGCCCAGACCCTGCTCGCCGTACAGGAGTATCGTCCTGCCGGCGATGTCGTCCCCGCCAAGCCACAGCGGCTGGGTGAATTCCCTCTGCTTCATCAAGATTGGCCCATTCTTCGTGCGCCAGCGCCACTCGTAATGGGTCCATCCGGTGATGAAGTCCCCAACTTTCAACGAAGTCAGCGCGAGGTTGAAATAAAAATCGGCGAATCCGGGCTTCTTTGCAATTGCAAGGTTGTAACTTTCCAACGCCCCTTCGAAGTCACGGAGTTTCTCCAGTACGGCCCCTCGATTGAAGTATGCCTGCGGATAGTTTGGATTCGTGGCGATGGCCTGATTGTAACTGGCCCGTGCTGCATCAAATCTGCCCATCTTGTGCAATAGCACACCGCGGCCGTCATAGTTGGTCGCCTCGTCAGGTTGTATTTCTATTGCCCTGTCGTAACTGTGCAGAGCCTCCGGGAGCCGATTCAGTTGTTGCAGCGCCTCCGCGCGAGCGGCGTGGGCCAAGGCAAACTCTCCATTCAGGGCAATGGCACGGGCGTAGCTCGCCAACGCGTCGGCCCATCGTTCGAGCTCTTTCAGGACGGTGCCGCGGTTGTAGTACGCCGCCGCGTCGCCTGCATTGAGGGCAATCGCCCGATCGTAACTTGCCAGCGAGGCAGCCCATTGCTTTCGTTCCTGCAGCAGAGCTGCTCGGGCAAAATGCGCTGGGAAAAAATCGGCATTACAGGCGATAGCGCGATTGAAGCTCTCGAGCGCAGCATCCTTTTGCCCCATTCCAATCATGAGCATGCCCCGATTGTAACGAGCGAGTGCATCAGTGGGATCGAGTGCGATCGCGCGGTCGTAGCTGGCCGCCGCCTCCGGCAACATCCGCATTTGCCCCAGGACCACCGCCCGATTGCAGAAGGCGTGGGCATAATCGGGCCTTAGTGCAATCGCCCTGTCATAGCCTGCTACAGCTGCTTCCAGGGCTCCCTGGTCCTTCAGCACATTAGCGCGTCGGTAGTGGGCTTCGGCGCTGTGCGGATGTGCTGCCAGAATTTCCCCGTACAGCGCGGCTGCGGCTTCCATCTGTCCTTGCTGGTGCAGGGCACGTGCGCGTTCAATTTGCTCTTCCACTGGAGAGATACGCTTTGCCGCAGCGGCCGGTTTGAAGAAAGACAGGAATTTCGATTTCATGAATGGCAGTTCATGGCCAAAACGTACGTGAAGATCTTAAGACGCGACTGCGTCGACGTACATAGTCCGGCAGCATGCCTGTCATTCCATTAATGCAAGTTTGCCCTGGCAGGGAAAATATCGAGACGGGTTGTCCGTCGAACGT
>CAZBCQ010000146.1:3786-5374 GCA_964490255.1 uncultured Terriglobales bacterium
CCCTCGGCAGACCTGGAGAACCGCCTGCCACTTGGACCTCGTTGCATTATTAATCGTCACACGTTACGATTAATAGATGGGCAAAAAGGGACCTAAGCGTACTCGCGGCCGGCCAAGCACCGGATCAGCAATGACTACCGCCGAGCGCATGCGCCGTTTGCGGGAGCGACGCAAGGCCGCAGGCCTGAAGGCCGTCGTTGCCTGGGTTCCCAAGGAGCCCGGGAAGCAGCCCACTTACTCGTCGCATCGATTACTCGAGGCACGCAGCTTGGCGATGCACGCGGTCATTGCGCGGAAAATCGAGCACGACCCAACATTGCTCGCGATTGCCCACCGAAACATCGAGAGGTGGAGTGCACGGTGGAAAGACGGGCCTCCAGCGTGGCTCAAAGAGTGGCAAGAAGTGCTGAAGCAACCGTGGCAGCACATTGCAGCGGTCATCACGGAGCCCAGTGAACACGGGGCGCGCGTGAGACAGTCCTCGCCCTTTGCAGGGGTTCTGACCAATGAGGAGCGTTGGCGCATCTATGAAACGTTCCGAGCTTGAGCATCTGATTCGCGCTGCCGGATCGATCGCCAATGATTCGGAAATCGTCGTCGTCGGCAGCCAGTCGATTCTCGGTCAGTTCCCAAACGCTCCGCCATCCTTGCTCGTTTCCGCTGAGGCAGACGTATATCCTCTGAATCATCCGGAATTGTCAGATCTTATTGATGGAAGCATAGGAGAAGGCTCGCCGTTTCACGAGCTCTACGGTTACTACGCACAAGGCGTCGACGAGCGAACCGCAACCCTGCCGCGTGGATGGCGCGAGCGTCTGGTGAAAATCAACAACGCCAACACACTTGGTATCACGGGTTTGTGTCTGGAAGTGCACGATCTTGCGATCTCGAAATACGTGGCCGGTCGCGAGAAGGACCGCGAATTCACGCACGAGCTGGTAAAGCAAAGAATGGTCCGGCGAGACATCCTCATGGATCGAGAGCGCGACACTGATTTGTCTCCGGAGGTACGCAAACTCGTGCGGGCTCGTGTCGCACGAGACTTCAAAGCATCGCCAACGTAGACAGCTGACGCCCAGACCCTGCGCCCCGCAAACCCTTCAGTTACCGGGCACACGCTTTGCCACCAATCGTACTGGAGCCCCGGCCTCTGGGCCCTTGGTGAAGCCGGCCAATGCCCGCAGCACACGTTGCGCGAATTACTTGGCCTGCTCGTTCCTGATAGCCGCAACTGCGGAGCGAGCAGTGCGGAAGCGAGGGACCTACGGGTGAATCGGTAGTTCACCGCAATCGCGCGCCGCAATTGCTGCACAATGATGGATTCACCTCCACGTCTCGGCTGACTTCGAATGAACCTGGGCCAAGTTGAGCCCATGTGCGCATGGGAATGGAGTCGCATTTGGGACAGCGATAGTGCCGTCGCACACCTACAGTGATTCCGATTATCGCGGCCCCGCCGGCGAAGGAATTGCACGTGAAAACCCTAGAGCGCTACCAAGCGTATATTCATGATCGTCCGGATGCGCAGACGTGCTGGCGCGGCTGTCAAACTTAGACAACAAGCGGAGAGAATCAAAGCTCGCTCGGC
>CAZBCQ010000146.1:5474-9076 GCA_964490255.1 uncultured Terriglobales bacterium
GCCCTATCAGCTGTCGATGAAACACACGGCTTCCGCTACTTCGATGATCGCGACCTTCTTGGATTCGTCGACGGAACGGAGAATCCGCGTGGTAATGCCGCTCTCAACGCTGCGCTCGTTGGCGGAGAGGATTTTGGGTTTGCAGGGGGAAGCTACGTCATCATTCAGAAGTACCTGCACGAGGTGAGTAAGTGGAATGCTCTTTCAACAGAGAAGCAGGAGCGGATCATAGGGCGCAAAAAGCTTTCCGATATCGAGCTGAGCGATGCGGTGAAACCATCTTCTGCACACAACGCTTTGACGAGCATCGTCGAGGATGGAAAGGAGGTAAAGATTTTGCGGGACAACATGCCCTTCGGACAACCCGGACACGGAGAGTTCGGAACCTACTTCATCGGTTATTGCCGCTCTCCCCGGACAACCGAGCAGATGCTGGAAAACATGTTTATCGGACGGCCGCCGGGCAACTATGACCGGCTTCTTGATTTCAGTCGCGCCGTCACTGGAAGCCTGTTTTTCGCCCCATCGGCAACTTTTCTCGAGAATCTCGCTGACGACAAGCCATGAGCGACTTGAACGACCACATCGTCGACCGAACGTGATCACAGCGCATGCCAGGACAATCATCCGACGGGCGTGCAGTCCGTGGCGGGCAGCTGCGCCTGGCCCACTGAACTATCAAGGGACGGAGCGTTGTCGAAGTCGAAGAGATCCTCGAGGGCGTTGGCGTACTGATCGCGCAGCGTCAGGTGAAGTCGGCCGTGGCGCGTGCCTTCTCCGGTGCCTGGTGCATCATCACTCAGAAAGCGCTCCTCGATGAACGCGAGAAGCGACGCATGATCGCCGATCGTATGTGATACGTAGTGTGGCTTGGCGAAAGGCGAGACGACCAGAAACGGCACGCGGAAGCCGAGTTGATCGAAGCTTGCGCAATCCTCGGGGTATGGGCCGGTGGGACTCTGCACGAGAGCCGGACATAGCGACTGCGCATCGAGCACGCTCGTATCCGTGCTGCCAGCGAAATTTGCGGCGCACTTCGCTCCCCCGCCCGGCTGCAGGCTTGCCGGTGGATTGGAGAGATCGGCACATTGACCGGGAGAGATTCCGTCTGGAGTCCGCGCGGATCCCTGCGGTGCCAGGGGCGGTATGACGTGGTCGTAGAACCCGCCGTGCTCGTCATAGGTGACGAAGATGACGGAATCCTTCCAATAGGGTCCGCTGCGAACCGCGTTGACGACTCGCGAGACGAATGCCTGGCCGCGCTGAATGTCGGCCGGAGGGTGCTCGTCGTTCTCGTCCGGCCCGCCGAAAGCCGGCTCGACCAAAGACACCTGAGGCAATTCCCCGGCCCCGGAAAGACCCGCAGCTTCTCCCAGGAACGCCTGCAAGGACAAGAAGTGAGGGTCCGTCTCGGCCCCAGTCGATTGCCGAAAGACACGCGCTGGGGCTCCGTCCTGAAAGAAATCCGCCCACGACACGTGCCTGCTGTCCAGAAGGTCGAATATCGTGCCGGTGATCGGCTTGTAGCCCCCCGGCGGGGGTGCGAAATCGCTGGTCGTCAGGTGACCGAATGACGTAGCGGCCATGAGGTATGAGCGATTCGGGAACGTCGGACCGAGCACGGACGAGAAGTACCGATCGTCAATGGCGAACTTCTGTGCGAGGTCGTAGTAGAACGGCAGATCGTCTTGGGTGTAGAAGCCCATTGTTTGGTCCTCCGTGGGCGTCTCGACACCGTTGTCGACCTGCTCCGTTGCATCGTTCACACGCACGAAGCCATCATTCGGCGAGTCGCGCGAGGAGGCGTTCGGATCGTTGAAATTCGCATCCAGGTGGGATTGAAGCCAGGAATGGCCGAGGTCGGGCACGACACAGCGGCTCGTATCGTGAAACGCCAGGACTGGAGTTCCATCGTCTTCCTGATTTGAATTCGTGCAGGTCAGGCTCCCTGTCGAATCCCTACGGCAAGCCAGGCCGTCGACACAACTATGGTCTTCTCCCGCACAGCCCCCCGAGGCAGTGCGGTACGGACTTCCGGGAGCATAGGCCAGAGCTCCAAAGTAGTTGTCGAACGAATGGTTCTCCAACATCACGATGATGATGTGGTTGACTTTGTTCAGACCAACTCCCTGCACAGAGCTTTGCGCAGCCGGAGCCGGCGCAGTGGGGGCGCGGGAGCATGCGGCGGCCAGAACAACCAAGGCCAGGTTTATGAGAGTCACGGGCGGCTTCACGGATGTGCTTCCCTCGTTTCCCGAGGACTGTCTCCTGGCCCCTTGCCGGTAGATTTCCGGTAGACGCTCCCTATCGCTCAATCACTGCATCTTTCTGCACTCAACCGCTCAGTGCGCGGGAACCTGCACGCTTCCCCCGATCGGACACGCAATTCCAGTGCCTTTCAGCCCGCAATAACCGTCAGGCTGCATAGCAAGATACTGCTGGTGATAATCCTCCGTATAGGAAATTCGCGCGAGAACCAGGGCGTTACGTCTCGGCCTACGCTTATTCGGTCGACACTGACTGCAGACCCTTGGTAGAGTCACACGGGCGCGTGTACGTCTTAGCGATATTACAAAAAAACGATAAACTCGCTAACGACCGTCTGTACCGTGCGCGCAAAAAGCGGAAAGCGTCAAGTCGGCGGCCACGGTGTGGCGGGCGTCGCGTCGACCTGACTGTTTTCGCACCTGACAGCCATATTTCAGAGCCGGCCCAGCGATAGAGCGCCGTTCTCGAATTTAATGTTTTGTGAGAGCGGATCACCCGTGTGGACAGCCAAAAGCATGTAACCAAGTGGGTAGCATTTATATCCAACGGTCAATAGCATTCGCTCAATTATTGTTTTGTCCGTCTTGAGGACTTCTATCATCATGACCGGAAAATGCGCTGCGATGGATTCGGTCGCACCTTTCAAGACGTCCTCCTCCATTCCCTCTACGTCGATTTTTATGAGATCGAGCCGTTTCAGCCGCAGGGAATCGATGGAAATCTGGGGAACGGAGCGGGTGTTCTGATAGTCAATTTTCTGACCGATGAATTCGGTCCTGTCGGTTTTCTTGAGTTCCAGGCTGCCGAACGACGCCGGCGCGAGGTAATCAGGCTCGGGAATCTCCATCTGTGAGCAATTCGCGCCCACTGCGCAATGCCTTGCAGAAACATTCAAACAGTTGTTGATCACCACATTCCCGGCCAATGCGTAAAATAGTTTCTCCTGGGCCTCGAACGCGAGCACCTCACCCCACCCATACATGGCCCTCGCCCACTCAACGGTGTGGACACCTATATTGGCGCCACAATCCAGAGCTACGACACCGGCGCCGAAATGTTTCCGGCGTCTTTCGAGCAGCGCGAGAACGAAATCAACCTCCTGATGATCGTGGCTGCCGGTCTGCAGAATCTGATAACCCACACCCCAGCTGTTCCCCTGGTTGTCCACGCAATAATCGTTACGATTCACGATCATGGTTCCATGATTTGAAGAAACCAATATAAATGGCACTGGTCTTTTGATGTTGGACATGCGAAGTACCTGGTGATCTGCTCGGACACCACTATGGTAAACGCAAGCCCTCGAATAGCCACGTATTTCGTGCGCTGACGCG
>CAZBCQ010000146.1:9176-10546 GCA_964490255.1 uncultured Terriglobales bacterium
GGGCAACTCAAGCCGGGGCTGGCCGACTGAGCCATGCAGGGACGCTCGAGGGTGTTCCGCTCGCCCCGGGGCGGCGCGCGCCACTGCGGGGTAGCTATGGGGATTTTGGATTAGCGGTAGCGGCACCGCACCAGCGTGCCCGAGGTGGCGGTCCCTTGCGCCGCCCCCGAGCTGGACGCTCGGTCGGGCGCGGGCCGCCCGCCAGGAAACCGCTATAGCCCGCGACTCTCAGCGAGCTTTTCGACCTTTTGGAAAACCAGCGACGGCTTATCAGTGGCGCGGGAGTACTGATGCCTGCGGCTCATCTCGGCCAGCGCGGCGTCACGCTCCTCCGGCGAGGAATACCAGTGAAGCCGATGCCACTCGGGCCCGAGAAGCTTGCGGAACGGATCGCCGGCCGGAAGGCTCACGCGTATCCCATAAGGGCGCAGCTTCTCGATCGGCGGAATACGGAGGTTTTGTGGTTGGCTGATTCCCATGGCGGCCGAAGCTTACGGTGTGGGGTGGCGCGGTCGCAAGCGGACCATCGCCGCAGCGGCTCGACAGACCGCGCCGCCGGCAACGGGCGCCGCGCAGGCCGCCGCACAACCGGCCCAAGCGCCACGCTCTGCTCGGCCCCAGGCCGCACGCTGACCCGCCTGGCAGCGACGAGCTCCAGGCCACCGCCCCCGCCCGCCTCTAAAACGTCCGCCCCAAAAACAAGTAGAACGCCTCATTCCCATGCTGATCAAACCCGGTGGCGATATACACCGGCCCCAGGAACGTATCCATCCCGAGGAAAATGCTCGCATCCTTGTGCGTATTCCCGAACGACATCTCGCGGCGGCTCTGCCAGACATTCCCCGCCTCGAACGATACGCCGAGGTAGGTCGGCACATCGAAATAGCCGGGGCCGCCGCGACCGATCTGGCGGTAGTACAGGAGACGCGCTATCGCAAAATCCGGCCCGAGGAGCGAGTTCGTCCTGAGACCTGAGAGATTCAGGAAGCCCCCGAGCGGATACAACAGGCGCACGTCGGTGACATTGGCCTCGAGGGTGATACCCGCGTTGGTTGAAAGCACGGCCGTGTCGCGGCCGAATGACATGGCTCCGGCGTAATTGAACGTCACCTGGTTGGTGACCTGGTCTATGCCACTCACGCTGCGGTCGGCGTTCCATTGGAGGCCGGCCTGCTGGCCGCTGTGCGGGAAGTTGGTGTCATCGAGGCGGTCATAAGAGAACCGCACGAAGTAATCCCGCACCCCGAAGTTCTGATCGGGCTGCTTCTGCAGCAGAGGATCGGTCGGATCGCCGATCTCGAGGTGCGAGCGGCCTTGCTCGCGCTGGATGCCGGTGCGGATCTCGCCCCAGTTGCCGAACTGCTTGCCGA
>CAZBCQ010000147.1:0-10476 GCA_964490255.1 uncultured Terriglobales bacterium
TGCCACGGCTGGATATTCGATCCGGACGGCGCCCAAGCCGCGCCGGACAGCACGCCGCTCCAGCACCTCCCTCGACACAGGCTCGTCGGTGAATCCGCGCACCGCGCGTCGACTTGTGACGGCCACATATACGTCCATGATCGCGTTACCCCATTAGTTGGCGGTACCAGCTCCGGCAACGGATGCTACGGCGCCCGTTCTTGTTGCCCTTGGGGAGCAGTTGGCCAGGAGGAGCGGCGACTTTTGATCTTTCCGCCAATCTGAACGTGCAGTACTGGCCTCACAAGATGCCGATGACATATCTATATCGAATGCTGTAAGAAGATTCGATGGGGTACAGAGAGAGAGCGGGGACAGAAGGTCGATGCTTCAAGCGGACGATCATTTCAGCAGAGTGATGCTAACCATACGTCCGTCGAGGTATGCGTTTCCATCAGTCGCACGCTCAAACACCAACGTTGTCGGATCCTCTGTTTCTGGAATTTCGTGAGCCTCCACCCAATACGCAAAATAGAAGCCCACCTCCGACCCGAGCCCCTCCTCGCTATCAGAAAGTACGCGAGTTACTACCGCCTGCCGCTCTTGCGAAGGGCTGTCGGACAATATGAACTTGAACCGTTGCCCTACCTTGATTTCGGATTGCATTTGACTCCTTGTTCTCAGCTTCCGATCACGAATGCACCGTGTCGTCAGTAGCATCACAGTCTTTCGATGCAGCACGCTGACAACGTGTCGGACCTCCCAGCGATTGCAGCGATTCTCAAGTACAGAGCACCTGTACACTGGCGCTAGTTAACAGTCGAACGCCGCACGGGGGAGATAACTGTCGGAAACGGGGTTTCCCACTCCCTCTCCTGAAATCACTAAGTGAGAAGCCGATTTCGCTACACCTATCGCCGGAATCTGTTTTGTTTTTCCTATTAGATTTGCCAGTTGGAGGCCTGACTCTTTTCGGAGAATCATTCCAGTCAATTCCATGTGGTGCCTACATGGCTCGAATCAATGTCCTATCACTTTGAATTCGATAGCGGGAGCCGCATTCACCTTGCAGTGGTCCAGGGCCGCATCAACGATTCCGAATTGCAGGAACTCTACTTCGAAATGCAAAAGCGCCCCTTGATTGGGATTCTTGACTTGACTGGAGTGACGGATTTCGACGTTCGTTCGGAGACCATTAGAGGATTGGCAAACCTACCCCCCACCGCCCAAAGCCCCAGGTTACGCGCTGTTGTTGCGCCTACAGACTCTCTATTCGGAATAGTGCGCATGTTTCAGTTAAGAGGCGCAGCTACTCGCGAACGACTGCACATCGTACGCACCCTTAGAGAGGCGCTAGAGTTGCTGGGCGTCTCGTCACCACAGTTTCGGCGTGAGGCAGCGTGACATGAATAGGTGCTGGTAACGGGCGCCACTATGAAAACGAAAAACTATGCATACCACCCATCGCGGATGGAACCGCTTCATCGCTACCGTCTGCGCGCCCGCTTCGATGCTGCACGATGCAGATTGGTCATCGGTCGGCTTGATTTGCACGCGTGACGTGTGCGGATCAGCTGGTTGAGTGCCGAAAATGTCAATGCCAGGCCGACAGTCAAACACTTCATCACCCGCGCGCCGTCGTAGCAGTTTTGATGAAGTCAGGTTTCGGGGGCGAACACGCCGACTCCAGCCAGCGACTAATGTAAACCTGAGCGTGAGCTTCGCCGCAATAATGGCGAGCACCCTTCGCCGCTGCCGCCCCTGAATTCCACTTGATGACTTTCAGTTCGTTACTGTCGCACTGAATCACAAACCAGTGAATCGGATCCGCGCTCACCGTGCCGCACACCTCGCACCTGAACTCCGTGACTGAAGCCATTGAGGGCTGTCCTCCCTTGAGCATGAGGGTCAATCTTCTAAGAGCGTAAGCCTCCGCCGAAGCCGCGCTTCGTTGTCCCACATCAACTCGATCACCCGCGCGTCATTGTAGCAGTGTGGAAGATGCGATCGAGAGCGATTCGTTGGGTTGGGTGCCCAAGCATGCTTAATTGAATCCGCGCCCGCTTCGATGATTGTCTCCTTCAACGGCACGATTTTCGACGCAAGCTCAGCAACAAGGGCTGCGGGATACCCGTGTCGCGAAGTGAACCGCGATTGAACCAGATCTGCCGCCCATGTCCGCGCGGCTGCTTCGGTAGGCAATGGCCTTTATTCAAAGACGTGGCCTTTCGAACCGCTGTACGGCTCTAACTGGCTTGGAGGCGCACTGAGCACTCGCAACTTGCGAACGGCATTTGGTATCTCGTTTACAGGTGTACTGGAGAATCCCAGGATGAACCCTTCCATAGTAGGTTTGCCAATATAACAAGTTGAAAGTGGCAAGACCCAGAGATGCTGACTCGCCGCAATCCGCGCCATCTGCCGGTCGTCGACCCTTTTCGTAAACGTGATCACGAGATGCATTCCTGCTTCCCCTCCGAGTACCTTTACGGAGGAGCCAAATTCCTGATTCAAGCACATAGCCAGCGCGTTCCTTCGCTCGGCGTACAGTGTTCGCATCCGGCGAATATGTCGTGAGAAATGGCCTTCACGTATGAAATCGGCCAGGACGGCCTGCAGGAAACCTGGTGACCCGAGGTCCATCACTCGACGTACCGCAACGAAGTGATCGACCAGGTCTGGTGGAATGACCACGTAGCCAAGGCGCAAGGATGGAAACAGCACCTTGCTGAATGTTCCGATGTAGATCACTCGAGAATTCGAATCAAGGCCCTGCAACGACGCGATCGGCCTGCTCTCGTATCGATACTCGCTGTCGTAGTCATCTTCGAAAATCCACGAGCCCGACGCTTCTGCCCAATCGAGCAACTGAAAGCGTCGCGACGCGCTCATCGTGACACCGAGTGGGTATTGATGCGAAGGCGTAACAAAGACGGCTCTGGCATGACGGCAACGTTTGATGCCCGCGGCAACGTCGAGGCCTTGCTCGTCTACCGGAACAGGCACATTCTGGCAACCACTCATCGATAGCGCCCGCCGAGCCAACGCGTAACCCGGTTCTTCGATCCACACCCGATTCCCGGGATCGAGCAAAACTCGTGCCGAGAGCTCCAATGCCTGCTGTGAACCGCTAACCACCATGATTTGCTGCGAGTCACAGCGTACTCCCCGCGCGGTGCCGAGATAGTTAGCGATCGCCTCGCGCAGCTCTTCCAAGCCCAACAGGTTCCCGTAGTGCAAATTCTCCTTCCGGAGGTTGCGACTGTGGCGAACGATCAATCTCGACCAGATGTTGAATGGAAAGGCATCGAATGCAATCTGGCCAACGCCGAATGCACCTTGTCGGAGTGTCCAGGGAAGCATGCCGAGCGCTTTCATCTCCGCGGCATTTTTCGAGACAGGGCGGGGGCGCGAGCGAGAGTTGAGCAGATTCGTACGACTCGGGCTCGAGAGGCTCATATGATCCGGCAGTGAACGCGAAACGATCGTTCCAGAGCCGACCCGACTCTCGAGATAGCCTTCGGCCAATAGCTGGGCGTATGCATTCAAAACAGGAATACGCGAGACACCCAGGTCGGTGGCCAGTACACGTGTCGAGGGAACTCGCTGGCCGGAACGCAATCGGCGCTCCACGATCGCGCAACGATATCCGTCATAAATCTGGTTCTGCAGAGGCTTCGGCGATCGCCGGTCGACAGCGAGAATCGGGACAATCCCGGATGGTACTCGTTTCATCACCGCAAATCGTAGTGGTCATATCAAAACAGCGTCAAGTGGATATTGTGTATTCCCACTAGTCAGGCAGAATTCCACCAGATCGAGTAGCTGGATGGCGATTCCACTCCGCGCTGGTCAAGAAATTGGCGCGAAGACGACCCACAGAGACGAAGGAGCAGAACTCTATTCACCTCGTTCAAGGCAGAAGTTCGCTTGATCTTCTGAACACTCCTCACTGCGATCCCGGCCTGGGCAGTGAAACGCAGCAGCAACCGCACAAAGGTGAGTCGAACGAATCGACCACAAAAAGATGAGATTAGGAGACCTGATGAAGCGCTATATCGTTTCACTGATTCTCTGCGTATCGGCCTTCGCTTTACCGGCCTATTCGCAGGTGACAACAGGCATAGTTGCGGGTACGGTTACAGATCAAACCGGAGCAGTCGTCCCAGATGCTCCCGTGTCGATCACCAACACCGCGACAGGTGCGACGCGTACGCAGAACACGAACTCCGCCGGGGATTACAGATTTGAAGCCTTGCCGACGGGTATCTACCAGGTGATCGTGAAATCCACCAACTTCAAGGAGTCTGTCACCAATGCAGTAGAAGTTCACGCAGCCACTGCAACTACTGTGGACGTGAAACTCCAATTAGGAAGTGCCACCGAACATGTAGACGTGGAAGCGAACGCCATCCAGGTGCAGACTGACAATGCCTCTCTCGGCGAAACTGTCGAGGGACAGCAGGTTCGCGAGTTGCCTCTGAATGGACGCAGCTTTGTCCAATTGACGCAACTGCAGCCCGGTGTTTCCGCAGCTAACAACTTCGACAGCAAGAACAAAGGTCTACAAGGCGGGGTTGATTTCTCCGTAAATGGAAATGCGACGACCAATAACCTCTATCTGGTGGATGGCGCGAACAACAACGATACAGGTTCGAATCGCACCATCTTGATTTATCCCTCGATCGAATCCATTGCTGAATTCAAGATGCTGCGTAACAGCTATGGCGCGGAATATGGCCAGGCTGCGGGCGCAGTCATCAACATCGTGACGCGCAGCGGAAGCAATGACTGGCACGGTAGTGTTCTATACAGCGGCCGCAACACGGCTCTGAATGCCCGTACATACTTTGCAGCGCAGCGCACCGCGATTGCGGACGCTGCAGGACAAACCCTTGCGCATGACGGCAAAGACAAAGTAAACCGCAATGACTGGGGTTATTCGATTGGCGGCCCAATTATCAAAAACAAATTGTTCTTCTTCTGGAGCCAGGAGTGGAACCATGAGATCCGTGGAATCACGAAGACCGCATGCGTGCCGACGGCTGCAGAAGCCGCAGGGGACTTCTCGCAGGGAGTAAGCTGCGGAGAACCGACACCAACGATTCCTGTCGCGCTACAAGCTCCAGGGAATCCATTGAAAATCGCGAATCCAAGCGCTGCGGGATTGCTGCTGGCACAGAAGTATCCATTGCCGAACCAGCCAACGGTTAATGGAAACAACTGGTCGTCGTCGCTGGCTACCCCGTTGATGTGGCGGCAAGAGAATATTCGAGCTGACTACAACCTGAACAAGAACAACACGTTCATGGGCCGATTCACGCAGGACACGTGGACGAATAACGCGTACAACGCCGGGTACTGGGGCGAAGATCCATTTCCGGCCCTGAACGACAATTGGATCCAGCCGTCGAAGAGCATAGTTGGCAAGTGGACGCGAACGATCGGAACAACCATGGTGAATGATGCTGAGTTTGCTTACTCCAACAATCGCATCAACATCACTCCCGGCGGAATTAATCCGGGCAATGGCCGACTGTACGGCGACGCGTTGCTGAATGCGATCAGTTCCGCAATCCCGACCGAGTATCCGCAGTCAATCAAACGCGATCCCGCTGGTGTTCCTACCATGTGGGGCGGATTGGGTAGCTATGGCAGCGGGAACAATTACTGGTCCATCGCTCCATGGAACAACACGCTCGATCTTTACGTCGCGAAAGACGATGCTTCGAAAGTAATTGGCAAGCATACGCTGAAGTTCGGTGTGCTGATGAGTTGGAACGGCAAGAACGAAGACGTAAGTACGTCCAGTTCGGAACGTCCAATCTTCAGCACAAGCGATGGAAATCTTGCTTACACCGATGCTGGCGGAACCATTCGCGGCACCGGAAATAACTTGGCGAACGTATTGCTCCCAGGAGCGGCATGGAACTTGCAGGAGACTTCCACCAATGTCCGCGCGCAGTTGCGCTGGCACGATGATGAGTTTTACATTGCCGACAATTGGAAGGTAAGCCCACGGTTGACCGTCGATGTTGGTCTGCGGTGGTCTTTCCTGTACGCGCCTTATCAACCGAATAACCAGATCACGAATTTCCAGCCTTCACTTTACAATCCCGCACTGTCACCTTCAGACGCCTGCAACGGTCTGTGGCACGTCGCTGGGGTCGATCCTTGCAGTGCCGCGAACGCTCAGTTCGGAACCAACTTCAGTACTGGAACTGCGGGACCCGGCCGCGCGCTGGTGAACAACAACAACCATATGATCGCGCCCCGAGTCGGTATTGCCTGGGATCCATGGGGGGACGGCAACACGGCGGTCCGTATCGGTGCGGGCGAATTCTTCCAGCGCGAACGCGTAAGCCGCTACACGCTAGTGGACAATGCGCCGTTCGCGATCACCGCCAACTATCAACGGCCGTTGGATGGAGGGTCGGCGGTTCTTAATCCGGGAGCTGCTCCGTCGGGAGGCATGGATCCGCGTGCTGTCGTTCCAGTCTCGTATCAGTGGAACTTCAGCGTGCAGCGGAGCCTGGCGAGAGATACAACGCTCGAACTTGGCTACGTTGGCAATCACGCTCTCCACCAGACCTCGAGCTACGACGTCAACCAGATCGCGCCGCAGAACTGGTTGGCATCGTCGTTCCTCGACAACGCTGATGTCCAGAAAGCCGGCTATTACGCGTTCAACAACTACTCCAGCGCGCTGACCTGGTTTACCCATCAGGGCGACGCCACCTATCACTCGCTGCAAACGCTGTTCAAGACGCGTTACAAGAGATCGCAATTGACCGCTGCCTACACCTGGTCCCACTCAATTGCAAACGTGCTCTTGGACGACTCTGGAGGTAATATCGGGCCACAAAGCTTCCTGGATCCCGCGAATCCAAGACTGGATCGAGGGAACTCCGCGATTAACCGTCCGCACATCCTCACCGCAAACTTTAATTACTACTTGCCTGACTTTAATCAAGCAAGCACGGTGGTTCGAGGAGCGTTAGGGGGATGGGAGTTGGGTCTGATCACAACTGAGGCGACGGGCAACTCGCAGACTGCTTACGAAAATGGCCTGCAGGAAAATGCCAACCTCAGAGCAGGCGCTGCCTTTGGGGATGGACTGCAAGGTCTATTCAACAATGCCAACCAGAGAGCCATGCAACGTCCACTAATTGTTCCCGGACAGAGCTGCGGCGTCTCGCAAGGCGATCAAGTCGTCAACCCGAATGCTCTAACACTGATCGGATATCAGATAGGAACGATCATGCCGAATATGGAGCCGCGGGGATACTGCCGCGGTCCGAGTCTGATGGACACGGATCTGTCCATCGATAAGAACTTCAAACTGACAGAGCGCGTCAGGCTGCAATTCCGTCTCGATCTTTTCAACCTGTTGAATCACGCTAATTTTCGCGGTGATCAAACCAACGGGTTGAATCCCGGAGGCAACACATTCGCGACGGTGAATTGCGGTCCCGCGAACCCCTCAGGTCTGTACGCACCGTGCAGCCCCACCAACAACGTAGTTAGTCATCAAACGTTGACCAACGGCTTTGGACAGGCGACGTCGGTGGTCGGCAACGCTGGTCGCGAACTTCAGTACGGTTTGCATTTCACTTTTTAGATTGTCTGAATTGGAGCGTCTCATCTAGCCAGACGGCAGGTCCAGATGTACTCGGATCTGCCTTTTTTTTGTTGGCTATCTCTGTATATGGCCAACTGCGAGATATGGCATTGCACTGCTTGTATTCTTGTTGGGTATTGTGCCGACCAACCGTAGAACGAAATGGCCGCCAACTCCGCGCCACTATCAAAATGAAAATTATCGACACCACCCATCGCGGATGGAACCGTTTGATCGCTACCGGCTGCGCGCCTGCTTGGATGCTCCACACTGGAGATGGTCGTCAAAACGGGTGATTTGCAGGCGGGAGATCGCGTCGCCGGATCACTGGATCAGCGGTTTGCCCAACCGCTAGTCAACTGTAACCACAATCAACGAGACAGCTTGCTGATGCTGCCACTCGCTTGCCACATACTTTCCGACGATTTTATTTATCGGTTGTCGCTGAAGGTGGTTACACCAGCTGATCACTGAGGTCGACAGGCCCACCGTGAACACGTCGAGACTAATGGAGCTAAGTCTTCGTAGGCATTGGCTCTAAAAACCGGCACGCTTGGCATCGTAGGCGAAATCAACAAGTCCATCGCGGTAATCTATTCTGACGTTGAGAAGGTTAAGCATGGCAAAACCGAGCGCGCCGGAAATTTCGGTACCGCTTTGTTGACTCAGCTTCGAGAGATCGAGGGTGAGTACGTTTTCATTTTCTTGCTTGAAGTGGCCAAACTGGAGAGTGGCTTTGTCCGCGCGGTATACAGTTTTTACACCACCGCTTACTCCTTTGACCGTCGACCGGTAGTCCTCCGCCATGTTGGTCACTTCCTTTGCTGTCGCGGTGGACAAGATGTTGTTGAATGCGCCGGTGTCAAGCACAAAGAGCCTAGGAGCGCCTCCGTTCACCAAGGTAGGAACCAATAGTAAATGGCCGAATCGAAACACCTTTGTCCAACTCTGCATTTCTGGTGCAACGTAGCGGTCTTGAGGCAAGCGCCGCGGCGGAGTCGATAGTGCCGGCGTGTCTTCAACAGTTCTTTCTGATTTCGTGGATGAGTGTTCACCGGTTGTATCGAGTGCGCTTGGCGGTATGTTGTCATCGCCGGGAGGCTTAGGAAGCGAACTAAGCTTCAGCCTACGCCCAGGAAAATCTATGTCGACCAAATATGAGCTAAACACATCGGCTCCAATTAGACCATCATCCTCGACGACCGAGGTTCGGTCACTGACGCGAACGATGCAGTCGTGGAACTCGAGTTCGCCTACCTGGATGGATCGGGCGTAGCCGATGTAGCCCGTCATGGGACCCTTATCGCCCACGCCAGATACCTGATCCTGTGAGATGCGGACGACCCCGGCTCTTTCAGCGTGTTTTCGTCCGATCAATAGCCCGCTCGCGCCGGTATCGAGTAAGAGTCTCGATTTCTGTCCGTTTACGACTACGTTCAGTCCCCACCCGTGAATACGGCGCGCATCGATCATCATCGGCTCAAGAGGAGTTTCCGTCGATGCAAGACGATTCACGAGGCGGCAACTATGTGCTGGCTGGCTTTCGGAGGCTTCCAGAAAGGCCAAGTATCGCTGCAGCGATTGGGTCTCCTCTTCATCGTCGGGATGCGGAGACGCAAGGTATCGCTTGATAGCCTGAATACGTTCCTGCCGTGGCAGCATGCGAAACCATGCGCGCTGTACTTCGGAATCTTGTGGATCTATTTCATGAGCCTGGTTCAACAGATCATACGCACGACGGTAAAGAGAGAAACTCGTGTAGAGGCGCGCCAGTCCCAGGTATGCATGAGCCTGCTTAGGGTCGATCTTGATGGCACGATGATATTCCTGTTCCGCTTCAACCATCTCTCCTCGGCGAAAACGAACATCCCCCATGACCCAATGAAGTGTGGCTGCCTCGGGTTGCGATTGAAGAGCAGCCTTTGCGATATCGAAAGCCTCCTCAACCTTCTGCTGTTTTAAATTGCTCCGTATCAGGCCCGCTGTAGCCTGAAAGGACTTGGGATCTTGCCTCAACACCGACCGATATGATTCGGCTGCCTGAGCAAACTGTCCGGAGCTGTAAAGTGCATCTGCCCTGCTGGTTGCGACAGCAAACGTGCTCGTTGGAGGAGTCGACGCAGCCGATTCGAGAGCACTGAGTCGAAAGTTTATTTCGATATTAACTTGTACGTCGACCGGATGACCTTGATATATCCCGGGTTCAAACCTCCATCGACCTACGGCCGCAACCGCCGCTTCGTCCAGTCCCATGCCTAATTGCTTCGCAACCCGAATCTCACGTGGAAGACCATCTGTTCCGACAATAAGCCATAGGAGAACCTGGCCTTCATGTTTGGAGAGACGCGCAGCCTCGGGATAAACAGGATCGGGTGCGTTGACCGCCCGCGGCGGTGTAGCGCAGGGGCCTGCCGACGGTGGATTTTTGCGCTACAAACATACATCGCCGCTGGCGCGGCAGGGTTGGGAGTATCTCCCGTTTGTGCACTTGAAACGATACCTACAGAGATCGCAAACAACGGTAGCGCGGCTTGGATAAGTCGAAGCATTTCAGGTACTCACAATTCGCCGATGGGATGCACACGGAAGGTATGTTGTTGCTTTAGGGGGCGCGCCGCTGTCAGCGGCCTGCACGAGGCAGCGTTGAAGCTGCACAGAAGCGGAAGCTGCCTCGCCAAGATGTGGCTGGATTTCCTGAGTGACGCAAGTGGACGAATTTCCAGTTCCTATGCTGCTGTGCCCCCTCCTTCATTGACCTGCATACTGCACCGCACTAACATGAGCCAACTCCCCGGGGGATGGACCACATGATCGGGCAGACCGCGGGCCACTATGTCATTCGCGAAAAGCTTGGTGCCGGGGGCATGGGAGTGGTC
>CAZBCQ010000148.1:0-10475 GCA_964490255.1 uncultured Terriglobales bacterium
ATCACGTTCACGGAAGTGCGCGCCATATCCATCAACTGGTCGATTCCGAGAAGAATGAATACAGGCTCGACGGGAAGGCCGAAGGATCCAACCGTCCCCATGAGAATGATGACCCCGGCACGCGAGACGCCAGCTACACCTTTGCTGGCCAACATCAGCGTGAGCAAAAGCACGACCTGTTGCCCGATGGAGAGGTGAACTCCGGCGACCTGGGCTACGAAGATGGCGCCGAGCGACAGGTATAGGCTGGAGCCGTCCAGGTTGAAGCTGTATCCCAGCGGCATGACGAAGGCGACGACCTGACGCGGGACGCCGATACGCTCCATGGCTTCCATGGCAAGCGGCAGGGCAGCTTCGGAGTTGCTGGTGCCGAACGCGACGGAGGCGGGTTCGGCAATGGCGCGCAGAAACTTCTTCATGGGCACGCCCGCGAACCACGCTATCGGGAGCAAAATGCCCAGCAGGAATACGGCTAGAGCGGCATACAAAGTCGCCAGGAGCTTGGCCAGATTGAGCAGGACACCAACGCCCATGTGTCCGATGGTGTACGCGACGGCAGCCCCCACACCAATGGGCGCGAACAGCATGACGATGTTGGTGAACTTAAACATCACCTCCGTGAGGCTTTCGGCGAAGGCCACCATCGGACGGCGCTTCTCTTCACGCACCTGGGCCAGTGCGATCCCGAAGATCATGCTGAAAACGACCACCTGCAAGACCTGTCCTTCGGCAACAGACTTGGCGATGTTCTCGGGGAAGATGTGCAGGATCATGTCGCTGGGTGTAGGGCGCGTGGTCGGGACTGTCTGCGTCGCCGCCTGGGATGGCATTTGGACACCCACGCCAGCCTTGCTGAGGTTGATCGCGGTGAGCCCGATGACGAGGGCTAGCGTTGTGACGACTTCGAAATAGAGGATGGCCTTGATGCCCATCCGGCCGACTGCTTTCAGATTGGCGTGTCCGGCAATCCCACTGACGAGCGTGCCGAATAGGAGCGGCGCGATGATGGTGCGGATCAGTTGCAGGAAGATTTGGCTCAGCACGCGAAGGTTGGACGACAAGGCGGGGAAGTCGTATCCGATTTCGGCGCCCAGGAACATGCTGAAAACAATCCAGGTGGTCAGGGATCGGCGCGCGATGGCATAGCCGAAGAAAGAGGCGAGGGCGATCGCACGAAAGATCGTTAGGAGTTTGGGCGATATCGACGCCGTTACATGGGAACCCAGAAACAAAATTGCCACGAGCGCGAAGAGAACGACAGTCAGATAGAGGAGCCGCGAGCGCATGAAAGGGCAGTTGTACAGGAAAGCACAGAAAATTGGTAATTGGTAATTTGGGTTAGTAATTACCAATTAGTAATTGGTAATTGTGCAGTGTTGTCCTGTCTCGAAGTGAAGAGATTCTTCACTCAACCCGACCCACGCCCTACGGGCGGGAGAAAACCTGCCGGGCTTCGTTCAGAATGACCTCAGCCCGGGCGCAGTCTTTCGATTACCTATCACAAATTACCCGATTACCAATTTTTACCGGAGCAGGTCTTCGAGTTCGACGCCGCGGTCGGTCTTTTCGTCCCGATACTTCACGATGATGGGCGCGTAGACGGACAGTCCCCATTCCTGCGCCTTTCCGCGAGTGATGTTACGGCTGCCGGGGACGACCACGGCGCCTTCCGGTACGACCAGGCACCCGTCCGGACCGTCGGCTCGATAGATCGTGTCGTGGACCGTATCAAACAAGGGAGTGGAGCGGGTGAGAATGGTGCCGGCCCCGAGGACCGCGCGCCCGCGCACCTGCGTTCCTTCGTAGACGCCGCAATTACCGCCCACGAGGACGTCATCTTCGATGATCACGGGCGATGCATTTACCGGCTCAAGGACCCCGCCGATCTGAGCAGCGGCGCTGATGTGCACATTTTTTCCTACTTGCGCGCAAGAGCCGATCAGCGCGTGGGAGTCGACCAGGGTGCCTTCGTCCACGTAGGCACCGGTGTTGATGTACATGGGCGGCATGCAGACGACGGAGGCCGCGACGAATGCTCCGCTGCGCACGGATGAGCCTCCGGGAACGATGCGAACGCGGTCTTCGATACAGAATTCCCGTACTGGGAACGTGTCCTTGTCAACAAAGGACAAGTCTTCGCAGCCAGATTCACTGAGCTCGCCGATACGGAAGCCAAGCAGGATCCCCTGCTTGACCCAGACGTTGACCTTCCACTTGCCGTCTACGCGTTCAGCGGCGCGGATCTCGCCGCGCGTCAGGGCTTCGCGGAAATCAACAAAAACGGCGCGTGCGCCGGACACGTTCTTGGCTTCGGCACCAAGAGCGAAGAGTCGTTCGATACCGGCCTGCAGTGGATGCATTCACCTGCAGTATATCGTCTGCAAATAAGTCTCTGCCACGCGCGAGTAATTTTTGATCACGTGCAGCGAAAAAAGTGCATCTCAGCACATATGGGTTCGCTCGAAAGACTTCTGGGGCGGACGATGTTGATAGTGGCCCACCCGGACGATGAGACCATCGGGTGTGGAGCGCTCCTGCAGCGCATGCGTGAACCGGTCGTCGTGTTTCTGACGGACGGGGCGCCACGCGATCCGTATTTCTGGTCGGAATATGGTTCACGCGAAAATTACGCGGAAATCCGTGCCGCCGAGGCGCGCAACGCACTGTATCGAATCGGTGTGAATAATCTCTTCTTCCTGCACACAGATGGCGGCGCAATTCCTGACCAGGAGTTGTACCTGAACCTTGGCCTGGCGCATGCCGGACTGGCGGAATTGATCACGCAAGTGCAACCGGATGCGCTATTGAGTTGCAGCTACGAAGGCGGACATCCGGATCATGACTCATGCTGCTTCCTGGTGAGCGTTCTCGCGTCCGAGATGAATCTTCCCGCGTGGGAGCTGCCGCTTTACCATCGGCGCGCCGGGGTGCTGGAGATGCAAAAGTTTCTCCGCACATCGGGAGAGGAAGTGCGAATCGTCTCGACTGGAGACGAATTGCTGCTAAAGAGAGCGATGGTGGGCGCATATCGGTCGCAATACGAGACCTTGAAGCAATTCGCGCCGGAGACGGAGACGTTCCGTCCCATGATGAAACACGACTTTTCGCGGCCGCCCCATCCGGGCAAATTGAATTATGAGATGTGGGGCTGGAGGATGACCGGCCAGGACTTGTGCCGAGCTTTTACGAGCTTCCAGGATGCACTGGCGAGACAGACTCGGAATGTAGGGTGAAAGAAGTAATTAGCAATTAGTAATTAGTGTTTGGAAATAAGTAATCAGCAACATGAGAAAAACGAGCATTTTCTATGTGGCTTATCCCTTGTTACCCGTAAGCGACGAAAGTTGCGGCGGGGCCGAGCAGATGCTTTCAACGCTGGAAAGCCGGATGGCGCGCCGAGGATATCGGACGACAGTGGCGGCTTGCAGTGGTTCGCAGGTCGAAGGCGAATTGTTGTGTACCGGCCCGGTTGTATCGGAGACGGATTCATTCGAGAAGCGGGACGCGCAACACCAGCGGGCAATCATGGACTTCCTGCCCGCACGGCGATCCACACCAGTGGACCTGGTGCACGACAAGAGCGGCAGCTTCTGGCGATCCGCACGGGAGATCGATGTTCCAATCCTGGCGACGTTGCATTTGCCGCGGAGTTTCTATCCGGCGACGGCGTTCGAAGATGTCCCTGCAAATCTGTTCTTCAACTGTGTTTCAGAGACGCAGAGCCGGAGCTTTGCCGATCTGCCAAACCTCATGGGAGTGGTGAGGAACGGCATTGCAGTGTCGCGGTTCCGCTTTGCGACGGAGAAGCAGGGATATCTGCTGTGGATGGGACGGGTCTGCGAGGAGAAGGGGCCGCATGTGGCGATCGAGGTGGCGCGGCGGACAGGGATGCCGCTGATCCTTGCTGGACAGGTGTACCCGTTCAGCTATCACGAGCAGTACTACATTCGCGAGATACGGCCATATTTGGGAGCGGATGGTCCGCCGGTGTGTTTCCTTGAGACGCCGAACTATCGTCTGAAACGCAAATTGCTGAGCGAGGCACGAGCGGTGCTGATCCCGAGCCTGGTGGATGAGACCAGTTCGCTGGTCGCAATGGAAGCCATGGCGTGCGGCACGCCGGTCATCGGATTCCGGCGAGGAGCGATTCCGGAGGTGGTGATCGACGGCGAAACCGGATTCATCGTCGATGACGCGGAGCAGATGGTCGAGGCAGTATGGCGTACAGGGGAGATCAATCCGTATGCCTGCCGGGTGCATGTGGAGATGAATTATTCGGCGGAACGCATGGCGGACGACTATGAAGAGCTATATGCGCGGGTGTTGGAGATCAGTGCCGGTAGGCTCAGTAGGGCGGCATAAGACGGTTGGTCGAAATGCTGCCGAGTCGTAGGCTCTTGAAATGCAGAGATTCTTCGCTCAGCCCGGCCGCGCCCTGCGGGCGTGAGAAAAGACTGCCGGGCTACACTCAGAATGACATCGGTGATGGAGTACGCAGCAGTGGAACAAGCGGCCGGCCAGAGTCCCGCCGGTGCTACATCTAAACAGCCGCGCTGTGCGGCACGATCAGCCCGAGGCCGGAGACGACCTTTTCCAGCTTGGCGCGAGTTTCCTTTTTCATCGGAAGCAGAGGAAGCCGATAGTTCTCGTCGATGCGACCCATCATGGCTAGCGCAGCCTTCACCGGCAGCGGGCTCGATTCGATGAAGTTAGCCAGCATCAGCGGGAGGAATTGACTGTGGAGGCGGCGCGCATGCGCCCAATCGTTTTCAAGGGCGGCGCCAACCATTTCCGACATCTCGCGCGGGATTTCATTCGATGCGACGGAGATCAGACCCACGCCTCCCACGGACATGATGGGGAGCGTGAGCGCGTCGTCTCCTGAGAGGACGATGAATCTCTCGGGAACGTACTGGAAAATCTCCGATACCTGGTTCAGATTACCGCTGGCTTCCTTAACCGCAATCACGTTCTTAATCTCAGCGAGACGGCCAAGCGTCGCGGGCTCCAGGTTGGCTCCAGTACGGCCAGGCACGTTGTAGAGCACAACTGGCTTGTCGACAGCTTCGGCAATGGCTTTGAAGTGCTGATACTGGCCTTCCTGCGTTGGCTTGTTGTAATACGGCGATGCGGTAAGGATGGCGTCCACACCGGCACGGGAACCAACTTCGCGCGCCTTCTGCACGGCTTCGCGAGTGGAGTTCGAAGTGGCGCCGGCGACGATTGGAACACGGCCGGCGGCGACTTCAATGGCGATGTCGATGACACGCAGCCACTCGTCATGCGACAGCGTGGGCGTCTCGCCGGTGGTGCCGCAAGGAACGAGGAAATCGATGCCGGATTCAATCTGCCACTGGACGAGCGACCGGAAGGCACGTTCGTCAATGCTGCCGTCTGCTTTGAAGGGCGTTACCAGGGCTGTGCCGCAGCCACGAAGCTCAAACATAGAGGTCACCTGAGATTGGAATTGTACGCGAAAGGCGGCGGCGGAGAGAACGGGTGAGTGGTGGTCCCACATCTGCCAGAGGAGGGCAGATGTGGGCACCAAGAGTGAAATGGTTAAGCTACCCGGTCCAGTTCCTCGCTGATCCGGCTTCGCTTACGGGCGAGCAGGGCGATGCCGATAGCAGCGGGTACTGCGATCCCGAGGACCTTGGCAGCGGTGTTGCCGCCGTTGGACTCGGACCATCCGCCATAGATATCAGTCCCGGACGACATGGGCTCGAACACGCTGCCCGAACTTTCACGAGACGGTTCGGACTCCATCTGGGATTTATGCGTGTTCTTGCCCATCATCTTTTCAGTGAGCTTTGGCGCAAGCCGATACTGAACACTGCCTAACTTGCCCATAGTGCCCAAGGCGACTTCGTCCCTGGGATTCTGTGCAAGCTCGAAAATCGTGTTGATGACCTTCTGTGGATCGTAGACGGGCGGGATAGGTTTTACGCGCCTTCCGAGGTGATTGCCCGAGTGCTCGAAAAACGGCGTATCAAACGAGGCGGGCATGATCGTGCAGACGCGGATGCCGAAATCCTGATTCTGCTCGAGTTCCTGGCGCAATGCCATATCGAGTCCGCGAATGCCGAACTTCGACGCCGCATAGGAACTCAGGTATGGCGTGCCGACCTTCCCTGCAAACGAGGACATGTTGATGAGGACACCCTTGCCACGTTTGCGGAATTCCTGCATGGCGAAGTAGGAGCCGTAGAGGGTGCCCAGCAGATTAGTACGGATCAACTGTTCATGTTCTTCGAGCGGAATTTCCTCGAAGCGGCCCACCGTGCCCACCCCGGCGTTGTTCACCCAGACATCGATCTGGCCAAACTCGCGCGCCGTCCGGGAGGCGAGTTTTTCTACGTCGTCCGAATTGCTGACGTCCGTCTCGACGGTGCGAATCTGGGATCCAAGCTTTTTGGATTCTCTCTCCAGTTCTTTCAGCGCGCGTTTTCGGCGAGCCGCGGCGACGACAATGGCTCCCGATTCGGCGAATTTGAGGGCAGCTCCGCGTCCAAAACCGCTGGACGCGCCAGTAATTACGATGACTTTGTCTCTCATATTTTCTCCCGTCGAATGGATGGACCGAGGACGCTGGAAGATGTCTATTGCTGCATCAAAGGAAAAGAGTTCGAGCGGTGCTAAAGTCTACGCAGTAGCCAAGGGTGAGGCAGACACGATGGCAATGCTGGGGGCACAAGTCAGTGGTGATCGCGTCAATTTCTCGGTGTGGGCGCCGAACGCAAAACGTGTGGTTCTAAACCTGAATTCCCAGCAAATTGAAATGACGCGAGGTAACGAAGGGATTTTCCGTGCAGAAGCAAACGCCGCTGCAGGAGATCGGTACAGCTATATTGTCGATGATTCCAAGCCGCTGCCGGATCCGGTGTCACGGCTGCTGCCTGAAGGCGTGCATGGTCCGACAGAGATTGTGAATCCGGACACCTTTCACTGGACTGACGAGAACTGGCGCGGAATGCCCTATTCCGATTATGTGCTCTATGAACTGCACATCGGGACATTCACGCCTGAAGGAACCTTCGACGGAGTGATCGCGAAGCTGCCCTACTTAAAAGAGCTGGGCGTGACTGCCATTGAACTGATGCCGGTGGCGGCATTTCCGGGGAGATGGAATTGGGGTTACGACGGAGTCTCGCCGTATGCGGTGTTCGCAGGCTACGGCGGGCCCGAAGGGCTGAAGCGGCTGGTCGATGCCGCGCATGCACAGGGGCTGGCGATCGTGCTGGACGTGGTCTACAACCACCTTGGCGCAGAAGGGAATTATCTCGGGATGTTTGGACCGTACTTCACGCATCACCACACGACCCCTTGGGGAGATGCGGTGAATTACGATGACAAAGATTCACGGCCGGTTCGCGATTATGTTGTCGAAAATGCGCTGTACTGGTTACGCGAATATCACATCGACGGATTCCGGCTCGATGCGGTGCAGCAGATCAAGGACGAGTCACGAGAACACATCGTCGCGGAGATCACCCGCAAAGCAAAAGAATACGGAGCGAGTGTGGGCAGGGTCGTGACCGTGATCGCCGAAGACGACCGAAACATCGCGAGCATTCTTGCTCCGGTGGAAGAAGGCGGTTGGGGAATCGACGGCGTATGGAGCGACGATTTCCATCACTCTCTGTACACGCTGCTGACGGGAGAAAGGCGTGGCTATTACCAGGATTTTGGACGGCTGGAGCAGGTTGCGAGGGCGCTGAACGAAGGCTTCGTCTTTCAGGGTGAGTATTTCAAATTCTGGGAAGCTCCCCGCGGAACCAGTTCGAAGGGCGTGCCGCTGTCGTCCCATATCATCTGCATCGAGAATCATGACCAGGTAGGAAATCGCGCATGGGGAGAGCGCCTGACGGAATTGACTCCCGTGCAGGCGCGGCGATTAGCGGCGGCGTTGCTGTTGCTTGCCCCGCACACACCGCTGATTTTCATGGGCCAGGAGCACGATCAGCGCAACCGGTTCCAGTTCTTCACGGACTATGGTGATCCAGCGTTGCAGGACGCGGTGCGTAAGGGAAGACGCGAGGAATTTCGTCAGTTCGGGTTCGAAAATATTCCAGATCCGCAGGATCCCGCGACTTTCGAACGCTCGAAACTGGACTGGCAATTCAGCGCCGGACAGCAAGCGATGCTGCAGTGGTACAAGTGGCTGCTGGTCTTGCGCAAGGCGTTCATCACCAACTCACGTCGCAGCGGCAAGGTGAACGCAAATCAATCCGCGCTTGAAGCAGTGTTCGGAGACGCCAAAGCGCCCGTGAAGTTGCGGGTGATGTTCCCGGCGAGTACTGCGGAACCTCCCGGAGCACACGAGACGGATTTTGCATTCAACCTGGTTGAACCATGGCAGTGCACGCCGGGAGAAGTGGCTTAAGTCTTCGACAGTGGATCGGTAATGGCTTCGAGTGATTGTCGTTCCGCCTTCACGCCCAATTTCAGCTCGGTTGCAGCAGCGAGAATCATCAAGGCCGCTCCGAGTGCGTATCCATAAAACAAGTTGGTGCGGGAATGCGTGCTGATGAGATAGCCGAACAGAGCGGGAGCGCCCACTCCGCCGACCAGCGTACCCAAAGCGTAGAAGACGGCGATGGCCATGCCGCGAATCTCTAACGGGAAAATTTCGCTCACAGTGAGGTACGCGGCGCTCGCCGCCGACGAAGCTACGAAGAAGATGATGGTCCAGGCTACAGCCTGAGTGTGCGCGGTCAGGTGCCCGGTCTTGAATAGCCATCCGGAGATAAACAACAGTGTTCCTGAGATGAAGTAAGTGGTGGCGATCATTGGCTTGCGCCCAATCGAATCAAAGAGCCTGCCAATCGTAAGCGGCCCAACGAAGTTGCCTAATGCAAAGGGCAACAGGTACAGCCCGACCCTTCGGTCGGAAACTCCATAGAAAACAACCAGCACGAGCGCGTAGGTGAAGAAGATGGCGTTGTAGAAAAACGCTTGCGCGACCATCAGCGTGAGGCCGAGCAAGGAACGAGTACGGTGCTTGTGATAGATCGCGTCCCATATCTCCGAAAACGTCGTGTGCGATCGCGTGCGAATTCGCAGGCTGTATTCGGGACGGGGGAGTTTGTCCGGATGGTCGACGACGTGTTCCTCGATCCCCGCGACGGTGCGTTCGGCCTCGTGCTGGTGTCCGTGAATGACGAGCCAGCGCGGACTTTCGGGCACCCAGTGGCGAAGGACGAGGATGATGCATCCGAGCACCGCGCCAATGCCAAACGCTAGACGCCAGCCGAGGTTCACCGAAACCCAACCTTTGTCGAGAAGCACGATGGTCCCGACCGAACCGAGAGCTGCGCCAATCCAGAACGTCGAGTTGATGATCAGATCAACAGTGCCGCGCACACGCGCGGGGATGAGTTCGTCAATAGCGGAGTTTATGGCCGAGTATTCGCCTCCGATGCCGGCTCCCGTGAGAGTACGGAAGATCGCGTAACTGAGAAAACTCCAGGAGAAAGCGGTCATGGCCGTGGAAACGAGATAGAGAAGAAGCGTGACCATGAACAGCTTCTTCCGTCCGAGCAGATCCGTGAGATAGCCAAAAAGCAACGCGCCAGACACGGCGCCTATCAGATAGAACGTGGCGCTCGCACCAACCTGAGTGTCACTGAGGCCCAAAGTATCGGGTCGGCGCAAAACGCCTCCAATTGCGCCGGCCAGGGTAACTTCTAACCCGTCTAAAACCCAGGTAATTCCGAGACCAATAACGATGAGCCAATGCCATTTGCTCCAGGGCAGCCGATCGAGTCTTGCTGGAATGTCGGTTTCGATGACGTCGGACTCAACTTCGCGTGGAAAGAAGAGGTGCATGGGAAGAGCAATTCTTAAATAGTGGCTTGAGCGTCATTGGATTTCACTCTCAGACTTTTGGTTAGCCGAAGTGAATGCTGGCGAATCAAACGCAGAGAAATCAACATGACCGCACGAGGAAACGGGACTATAACCTTGAGCTAACTGGGCTATGCGGATCTGGTGTTCTACTCGCATGGAGGATGTATGCAGACTGCAGGCGTTTTGAAGAGGTCCTCTGGCTGGGCAATTGCCTGGTCAATTCTGCTGATTGCACTTGGAATCATCGCGATTGCAATACCGCTGGCGGCGGCCGTCGCGGTGACAACGTTGGTGGGCTGGCTGCTGATTTTCGGCGGGATATTCCACTTCGTAATGGCGTTCAGCACGCGTGGAGTTGGAGCTGTGTTGTGGGAAGTGCTGGTCGCGCTGGTGTACATCTTTGGCGGCGGCTACATGCTGTTCCATCCGCTGCTCGGAGTGGCCACGCTGACGCTGCTGCTGGGAGCGTTCTTCCTGGTGGAAGGGATTTTCGAAATTGTTGCATTCTTCCGAATCCGGGGGATGAGTGGGTCAGGTTGGATGCTGTTTGACGGAATCGTGACGCTGCTGTTGGCTGGCCTGATCTGGGCGCACTGGCCCTCGAGTTCTGCGTGGGCGATTGGCAC
>CAZBCQ010000149.1:0-1807 GCA_964490255.1 uncultured Terriglobales bacterium
CCACGAATCGTCCAGTGTGGCCCGATGCCCCGAACACCACGATTTTCCCCAGATGGTTTGACCTTGAAGACGACATGGTCTTTACTCCGCCGTCGCCGTCGAGCGCCCCGCGAATAGGGCATTGAGTTCCGCGAAAGGTATGCCCGCTTCAAATGCTCTGTAGGTGCCTTCTTCGAGAAGTTCTTTGGCTGCGCGTTGCGCCGCCGCCAGCGCCACCTGTGCGAGCCCCGGTCCCACGCTAAGACGCGCGACACCGAGTTTTCCGAGCTGAGGTGCGGTCGGCGCCCCCGGCATTGCCATGATATTCAGCGGACCATTAATGGCCTTCACGAGCCGGCCGATCGTTTCCGCATCAACGACACCGGGCACAAACACGCAATCTGCTCCGGCCTGCAGGTACATCTCCGCGCGCTGCACCACGGCGTTGAATCGCGTTTCCGGCGCTCCGACTTGGAAGAGATAAACGTCGCTACGTGCGTTGATAACGAGGTCCCCTCCTGCCGTGTTCGCGGCTTTCCGCGCCATGCCGATGCGTTCTGCCTGCTCTTCGGCCGTCAACAGCACCTCGCCGTTGCGTCCAGGAGTGTCTTCGAGGTTTATACCCGCCGCGCCGATCGCGATGAGTTCCCTCACGGTATCCGCGACGTCCTCGAGCGAACCCTTTCCATATGCGCTTTCGACATCCGCGTTCACCGGCACGCTGACCGACTGCACGATCTGCCGTACCACTTGAAGCATCTCGCGGCGTCCAAGATTCTGTCCGTCCGGACGCCCAAGCGACCATGACACTCCCGCGCTCGTGGTCGCGATCGCCGGTGCGCCCGCTGCTTCGATGACTCGTGCGCTCGCCGCATCCCAGGCATTCGGCAGGATCAACGGACGCTGCGCATGCAATTGCCGGAACTTCTTCGCCAATTCTGCTTGCTTCATGGATCCTCCTAAGCGTTCGCGCGACGCGAAGTCGCCTCGGAACGAGCTGATGCCGCCGCTTCGTTCAGCTTCTGCGCACATTCTTCGCAGCACACTTCCACCGTCTTGCCGCCGATCTTCACGCTGATCGCGTTTCCATCCAATGGGTAGTCACAAGCAGCACAAGTCTTCAAAGCCATACGTTCCTCCTATTGCTCCCGTGATCCGGGCAGAAACAGTAGGCCATACCGCGTTCTAAGATCGCTGTCACAATCTTTAGCGATTCGAGAGAGTAGTGAACTTAGCGGCGGATTGCGGATTTTTTGAATTCCGTGGGTGTCAAGCCGTAGAAGCGGCGGAAGGAGGCACTGAAATGACTGTGGCTGGAGAATCCCAGGTCTAGCCCCAGCGAAGTCAGGTCGTCGTACTCCCCGAGCAGATCGAGTGCACGCGCCAGCCGCATGTTGAGCTGGTATCGATACAGAGGCACTCCTTCCACCTGCTGGAACCCTTGCGTCAGGTACACTGGCGAACCTTTGACTTCTGCCGCGATTTCCGTCAAGGTCCAGCGCCGAGCCAGGTCACTGGCGAGCGCGAGCTTCACCCGGTCCACGATCCGCTTTCGGCCGTAACTTGCGCCTGGCTCCTTCGCGGTCCGTGGTCCCAGCGAGCGCTGCACCAGTGTTAATGCGAGGCTTTCGGCTTCGAGCGGTTCGGCTATACGCTCTCGCAGACTGTGTCGCAGAATCGCCACTAGCACCTGCGTGCGCGCGTCGATGCGCAGCCGCCTTGGACGGAACACCACTCCCGGTCCATCGCGGAGAAGGCCTCGCGGCACCACTTCATGCAGTTGTGATTCGTCGAGGATCAGCGTCAGACTGGCGTCGCCGCCTTCGAC
>CAZBCQ010000149.1:1907-4083 GCA_964490255.1 uncultured Terriglobales bacterium
TGCCCGCGCAATGTTCGGACTCCTGTCCGCGGTGAATTTCACAATGAGTGGTCGCGCGAAATCCCTCGCATTATTTCTGCACCTCCGGCCGTCACACCAGCACACTCCAGACGCGCTATCGCCAGAAGAAACCTGGCGGCTAAAGCCCGCTTCTCCGCACTGCTTTTTGCAGCCCTAAACACTGCTCCACCCCAACACCCGGAAAATGAAACCGCATTAGCCTTTGCCGATGGAGTCGAGATCGGCGATCACTTCCGGCGGAAGTTGCAGGGTTGCGGCGTTTAGATTCTCATGAAGATGGTTGACCGAGGAGGTGCCCGGAATCAGCAGGATGTTGGGTGACCGATGAAGCAGCCAGGCAAGCGCGATCTGCATGGGAGTTGCCCCAAGCGAGGCTGCGGCTGCATCGAGCGCTGACGACTGTAGGGGGGAGAAGCCTCCGAGCGGGAAGAAGGGTACATAGGCGATGCCTTGCTCTGCGAGATCATCTATGAAGGCGTCATCCTTCCGGTTCGCGACATTGTAGAAGTTCTGGATGCAGACGATCTCCGAAATCTTCTGAGCCTCCTCCAGTTGCTTTGCGCTGACGTTGCTCAGACCTAGGTGGCGAATCAACCCTTGCTGTTTGAGTTCGGCGAGTACAGTCAGAGGTTCTTCGATGGATCCTTCCGACGGTTCCGCAAGTCCCCCGACGCGCAGATTGACGATTTCGAGACTTTCGAGGCCGAGATTTCGCAAATTGTCATGAACACCATCGATGAGTTCCTGACGTGAAAGAGCAGGAATCCACGACTTGTCTGCTTCGCGGCGAGCGCCCAACTTGGTGACAATCACCAGGCCATCCGGATACGGATGCAGTGCCTGCTTGATGATCTGATTGGTCACGTGGGGACCATAGAAGTCGCTGGTATCGATGTGGTTCACGCCGGAGGCGACGGCTTCTCGCAAAACTGCAATTGCCTCGTCAATGTCACGCGGCGGTCCCCAGACGTGTGGACCTGCAAGCTGCATCGCGCCGTAACCCATGCGGTTTAACGTGATCGATGTATTGGGAAGAGTGAAGCTGCCGCCGAGCGTGGTCTGTGTGCTCATTTGTATCTCCTCTTGTCTGTTCATCATCTGATGTAATCGTGTTCGCCTCTTTAGATGAAGGAAGCTTCAGGTTAGGAGTTCGCATTTGAACCAGCGTTCCCAGGTACTGTTAGAGCCGCGAAAATCGCCGGTGCAAGCGCGGTCGGCGGCAAGCGTTGATGCAATTCTTGACGCGACCATTCAGGTTTTGCTCAGAATGGGCAAGGAAAGGCTGACCACAACGAGGGTAGCATTGCGAGCCGGTGTGTCGGTCGGGACGTTGTATCAGTACTTTCCGAACAAAAGCGCTCTGCTACAAGCTGTGTTGAAGCGGCATCTCAACGAAATTACAGAGGTTCTGGAGCGAGTATGTCGGGAGCAGAAGGGTAATACTCTCCAAAGCATGGCCACGGCGCTGATCAATGCGTTCCTGGAAGCAAAGATGAGGGATGCGAAGACGAGTGTTGCGCTGTATTCGGTGAGCTCCGATGTGGACGGAGCGAAGATCGCGCACCAGATGGGAGTACGTTGCAACAACGCAATTCTAGAAATGCTGGCGAGCGCCCGCGAACCGCTGACGAAGGACCCACAGCTGGTCGCTTCGATGTTGGTAGGTGCGATGACTGGAGTGAGCCGACGATTGCTGGAATCGCGCGCGCCCGAGAAAGAGTTCGACAGTTTACGGCAGGAGCTCGTGTTTTTCGTGAGCACGTATCTCGAAGCGTGTTCTGCGAAGGCCTCGGTTCACCGGTAGACACGAGGAGTTGGGTTATTCGAGCCAAACGGTCTCGAACGTGGGATTCAGGTGAATGTCGATCTGACGCAGAGTGTCGCTGCCGACGTTCATGAACTTGTGAGGCTCGCCCGCTTTGACGATGAGGATGTCTCCCGCGGCGGCTTCGCGTTCTTCACCGTCCATTTCGAGGGGCCGGCAATGACGTAAACAACCTCGTCGTAGTCATGCTTGTGAAGCCATGTGCCGCGCCCCGGTTCGGCAGAGAGATTGACGCGACTGTGGTCGGCTCCTATGAATTCATGTGACACGCCGATGAACGGAAGCTGCGACTGATGGATGATTTCCATGCGGAATTTCAGCCCTTGTTCG
>CAZBCQ010000149.1:4183-6345 GCA_964490255.1 uncultured Terriglobales bacterium
ATGGATGATTTCCATGCGGAATTTCAGCCCTTGTTCGTTTAGATAGTCGATCCCGCTATATAGATCAATTTTCCTCGCAATGTCGTCCAGAGAGACGCGACGACTTTGAACGCGACGCCGTGATGATCGTCACCAAGCAGGGAGGACTTCTCGGAGTACGATCCACGCGCGACAGCGCGCATCTACTCAAGAATGGAGCGACAGGATGACAGCTGAAGTACAGACCAAGTCCAATTCTGGCTTTGTGTATATGGCAGCTGCATTTGCAGCGGTTGGAGGATTGCTGTTCGGGTACGACACAGGAGTGATCTCCGGGGCAATTCTGTTTATCAAGACACAACTGGCGCTCTCGACTTTCGCACAAGAGCTGATCGTTTCCATGGTGCTGGTGGGAGCGGCAGCGGGGGCGATCGCAGGAGGCAGACTCTCGGATGGAATTGGGCGGCGCAGGGCGTTGCTCCTGACATCGTCCATCTTCATTCTTGGCGCACTCATTTGCGCGTTATCCCATTCCTTCGGTCTGCTACTAGCAGGGCGCATCATTGTTGGTTTAGGCATTGGACTGTCGTCGACGACAGTGCCGGTTTATATCTCTGAGATCTCGCCGCCGGCGGCACGGGGATGGCAAGTCTCGCTCTTTCAGCTTGCGGTGACGGTAGGAATCCTTTCCGCATACGTCGTGAATTACGCGTTTGCGAGGACCGCCGACGGCTGGCGTTGGATGCTGGGATTGGCGGCAGTTCCAGGCCTGCTGCTGGCTATAGCAATGGTGATGCTGCCGGAGAGTCCTCGCTGGCTGAGCGACAAGGGTTTGACGGAGAAGGCCCGTGCAGTGCTGAAGCGCATTCGGGGAGGGGCCGATATCGAAGCCGAATTGGCGGATATTCAGAGGACGGTGGCGGAGTCCAAACAACGGGGTGAATGGGCCGACCTGTTATCCCGATCGCTGCGACCGGCGCTGGTGGTCGGAATCGGGCTGGCGATTTTCCAGCAAGTTACTGGCATTAATACAGTCATTTACTACGCTCCGACGATCATTCAATCCGCGGGGATTCCGTCGGCGTCGGGCGCAATTCTTGCTACGGCCGGTATAGGGTTGGTGAATGTGATCATGACGATCGTCTCGATGTGGTTGCTGGACCGCGCCGGACGTCGTCCGCTATTGCTGGTTGGCATCTGCGGGATGATTGTGAGCCTGGGGCTGCTTGGATTTGCGTTTCATACACAAACGGGTGGCAGATTAGCCTGGGTTGCAGTGATCACATTGATGGCCTACGTAGCGTCGTTTGCAATCAGTCTGGGCCCGATCTTTTGGCTGTTGATCGCGGAGATTTATCCGCTTAAGGTGCGCGGACTGGCGGAAGGCGTTGCCGCCACCACAAATTGGGTGGCCAACCTTGCGGTATCACTGACGTTCCTGAGCCTGGTGCAGGCGCTGGGGGCAAGTATTACGTTCTGGTTATACGGCGGCCTTGCGGTGGGAGCACTGCTGTTTTCTTATTACGTGGTGCCCGAAACCAAAGGACGCACGCTGGAAGAGATCGAACAGCATTGGCATGACAAGAGCGAAAGAGCGCTGGTGAGTGCGCGAAAGTAGGTAAGGCTCCCTGTTCTTAACGACTGCAGCCCGGAAGTACTCCGGGCTGTTTCTGCTTCAGGGTAAGCAGCTGACCAGTTGCGTGTGCCGATGGATTGCGGAGGTTAAAAAAACGCCCGGACGCAAAAAGGAGGGGCGCCGGGCTATAGGCTTGGATGAACAGCGAAAGCGATATTCCCGCTGTTCGAGTCGTTGGATGTCAAGGCGGCGGACGCGGAGTCATGAGGAACGAAATAAAAAGGGCCCATTCCCAGAATGGAATGGACCCGTAAGGTGACGCTAGAGCTTCTTCAGGCTTGGAAGAATAGCTCTCAACAGAATCGGCTGGGTATTAACCAGCCGACGCACGGTAAAAATGAGTGCGATGAGAAAATATCCAAATTGGGAGTAGGAGGATGTGCGTGGCGTCACGGATGCGCGTGTTGCAGATACTCTTTGGTAACGTGGTGATTTGGTGATTGGGTCATTGGGTGATTGGGAAGCTGCGGAGACTGGTGGCGAGGTAGGGATCCCTCGCTCCGCTCGGGATGACAGATCCTCGCTCTCGCTCGGATCAGACACTCAA
>CAZBCQ010000149.1:6445-7975 GCA_964490255.1 uncultured Terriglobales bacterium
CCCTCGCTCCGCTCGGGATGACAGATCCTCGCTCTCGCTCGGATCAGACACTCAATGCGACTTAATGACAGATTCTCGCTATCGCTCGGATCACATACTCACGCGATTTAATGACAGATCCTCGGGTTCGCTCGGATCGGATGCTCGCGCGACTTGATGAGAGACTGAATGCTGGATACGCCTGCGATACAAAGCTTTTTTCTGACTGGTCCCGCTGGGCGACTCGAAGCCATATTGAATGCCGGGAGCGCCGACGCACGCTATGCGGGTCTGGTCTGCCATCCGCATCCGATGTTTGGCGGGACGATGCACAACAAAGTGGTATTTCATGCGATGAAGGCGCTGAACCACTTTGGGTTCCCCGTACTCCGGTTCAACTTTCGAGGCGCCGGCCTTAGCGAAGGCACACATGCCGAAGGCGAAGGGGAAGGGGAGGATGTCCGGGCTGCGCTCGACTGGCTCGCGCAGGAGTATCAGCTGCCGATTATCTTTGCCGGATTCTCATTTGGAGCGGCGGTGGGCATGCGGGTTGCTTGCCCAGACGAGCGGGTGAAGGCGATCGTTGCTCTCGGTACTCCGGTGCAAGCTGATAACCGCACATACGGATACGAGTTCCTGGCACAGTGCTCTAAACCTAAGCTGTTTTGCAGCGGGGATCACGACCAGTTCGCCCCAGTGGACGCTCTCAGGTCATTGGTTGCGGGGGCGGCTGATCCCAAGCAGCTTGTCCTGATCGATGACGCCGATCATTTCTTTGCCGGGCACCTGGCGGAAATGCGCCATCGACTGGAAAAATGGCTCCATTCGACCCTGCAAATCTGAAACTGCGCCTGGCATCTTTCTCTCTGAAAATGTTCGCCGTGAATCGGTGCAATAATCTGACGAGAAGGATCTACGAAGATGCCTTTAGCCGACCAGCAGGGTGATGCAGCTCCTCCCGCGCAGATTTCCAACACTCGGGAGCTTGCCCGTGAAATCTTTCTCGACACGTTGGCCGAGTGCAGCGTGCCTGCCGCATTTCAGCGGAATATCGAATACGACCACGGCGTGTTGCGTATTGGCGAAGATTTGTACAACTTAGACGCCTACTCGCGGGTGTTCGCGGTTGCCATTGGCAAGGCTGCGCATACGATGGCGGACGCGCTGGTTGCGCAAGTGGGTGGACGGCTGGAAGGGGTGGTCGTGGCTCCGACTGAACCTGCGCATTATCTGCGCCGGTTCACGTACTTCAAGGGAGGGCATCCGCTGCCGACGCAGGAGTCGGTCAGGGCTGCGCGTTACATACTCCGAGAACTTCAGCACCTGAACGAATTCGCGCTGGTGATTTTTCTGATCAGTGGTGGTGGATCGGCGCTGGCGGAGAGTCCCCTGTATGAATCGATTTCTCTTGAAGATCTGGTGCAGACGTACCAGGCGCTGGTGCATTCGGGCGCTCCGATCACCGAGATCAACGCGATTCGCAAACATCTTTCTTGCTTGAAAGGAGGACGGTTGGCGGCTGCAGCAGCTCCGGCGCACCAGGTTTCCATC
>CAZBCQ010000149.1:8075-10370 GCA_964490255.1 uncultured Terriglobales bacterium
GAGAATGCGCTGGACGCTCTTGCTTCGGGTCCAACGATGGCGGACTCGAGCACCACAGAAGACTGCTATCGGATCGCAGCGAAACATGGCATGGCTCGGAGTTTTCCGGACAGCGTACGGGAACTCTTCTTGCATAAAGCTCTGGAGGAGACGCCCAAGCCGGACGATGCAGCATTCGTACGTTCGCGGTGGTGGCCGATCCTTTCCAGTGCAACCGCGGCCAAAACCGCGGTGACCAAAGCTGCCGCCCTGGGCTTCGCGGTGGAAATCGATAACACTTGTGATGATTGGGATTATGGCCAGGCGGCCGATCACCTGCTTGCTCGACTGAAAGAATTACGTCGAGGTGCGTCGCGCGTGTGCCTGATCAGCGCCGGCGAGGTTGTGGTTCGAGTGACGGGGAGACCGGGTGTCGGGGGACGCAATCAGCAGTTTGCGCTGTATTGCGCGGACAAGATTGCTGGGCAAAACATCACGGTTCTGAGTGCAGGAACAGATGGGATCGATGGAAATAGTGAAGCGGCTGGAGCAGTGGTGGATGGTTCAACGATTGAAAGGGCGAAGGAGCAGAAACTGAATCCTGCCGAAACCCTCGCCCGATTCAATGCCTATTCAGTTTTCGAAAAGCTAGGAGATGCGGTGATCACCGGTCCGACCGGAAACAATCTCCGCGACCTACGCATTTTGCTAGCGTGCTGATTTACGCGGCACGACGCAGACCGCCGGTGCCGCTGGTTCGATTGCCGGCAATCAGACGCACAATCCACGTCAGTATGACGGCTCCCAAAATCGCTACGAGAATCGTGTAGATCATCCCGCCGCGCGCTGAAAACCCTAGAGCGCTCATGATCCAGCCGCCGACTACCGCGCCGGCGATTCCAACGATGATGTCAACCAGCGTTCCGAAACCGGATCCGCGCATGATCTTGCCAGTTGCCCAGCCTGCGATCAGGCCGACAATAATCCACCACACCACTGCCATATATCTATCCCTCCGATCCAGACGGGTCCTCGGGAATGCACCCACTGGAGCCTGTCATAAATCAGACGAGCAGGAGCGTCGGCGGGTTGCCGTTTGTTAATTTGCGATCATGCGCCTCAAAACAGGCGGGTTATGCCTTCCTGGAGGACGAGAACACGGTCGGCAATGCCTTCCCGAATGGCTTCCGATTCCAATCGTTCCACGGGTTCGCCGACGGGCTCATGAGATAGACGAAAGGTTCCGTAGTGCATGGGGATCATCCAGCGGGCTCCGAGATCGCGAAATGCGCGAACGGCGTCCTCAGGACTGGTGTGAACATTGCGGAACGAGGGTGGATCATACGCACCAATTGGCAGCAGCGCGATCTCGGGACGAAGGCGTTGTCCGATTTCATGGAAGCCATTGAAGTAGGCGGTATCGCCAGCGTGGTAAACGGAGTTCTTGCCATGCGCGATGACGTAGCCACCGAATCCGCGGTGCATATCGCGAATGATACGAGCACCCCAGTGCCTGGAGGGCGTATGGGTAATGGTCAAGCCGCGATGGTGATGTGCCTGCCACCACTCGAGTTCGACGATCTGGCGGAAACCGAGATCGGAAACCAGATCGCGAACGTGACTGGGGACGACAAGGGTCGGGGACTGCCCCAGGCGGCGGCTGTGACGTGCGATCGCACGCAAGGAGGGACGATGGAGGTGGTCGAAATGAGCGTGGGAAACCAGCACGACGTCGACCCGAGGCAAATCACGGACGCGTAGACCCGGACGTCGCAGGCGCTTGAGCACGAATAGCCAGCGAGCGAAATTGGGATCGATGACAAGATTCTGACCGCCAATTTGTAAGAAGAAGCTCGAATGGCCGATGAAAGTAAGTCCGGTTTGACCGGTACGGGCAAGAACTGGAATTCGGGGTTTTCCGGTACGCCGGGTGAGCGCCGAATGCCTGACCAGCTTGGAGAATTGTCCCGCTTTTTTTCGTAACGTAATGTTCAACATCTCTTTGATATATAGACGACTTTGATATCGCTTCGGATTCCGGCACACACGCGCACAACCTTTGCCGGTTCGCGAGAGTCCCTTTTTCGGGATTTATAAGTGACGTGTAATAGGTTTGTTGTAATCCCTTCATTTCCTTGACTCAAGTATTAGTGTCATTTCTAATCGCCTTAGTCGGACGGGAGAAAGACCTGAAATGAGAGTTGCTTTTCTAGGCTTAGGAATCATGGGTCGGGCCATGGCCTCGAATCTGGTCAAGGCTGGCAATGAAGTGACTGTCTGGAATCGCACTCCGGGCAAAGAAGTAGAGGGGGCGAA
>CAZBCQ010000150.1:0-10173 GCA_964490255.1 uncultured Terriglobales bacterium
TTCTATCCCGGCACGGACGAGGTCGAGAAGCGGTGTCTCGGCCCGGTCCCCGCTCCTGGCGGGAACACCGGCTGTAGTACCCATCAGCCAGGCAAACACACTGGTACTGAACTCGTTGATTGTACCGAACGGCTTGCCTGAGGTCAATTTTCCCGTCGACTCTCGCCGCAAAGTGTCGAATTTCTCATCCCAGTCGGCAAAGGCCTTCGGCGTGGAAACTGCAATGGGTGGAGTGGCGACCACGCAGGCCATTGAAGGCAGGTCAGGAAGCGGAAACACCTGCTCGCCTCGTCCAATGCCCAGGGTTGTTCCTCCTACAAGGAACAGCGGTAGATCCGAGCCAACTTCTGCGGCGATCTGCAACCGCTGCGCCGGTTCCAACTGCTCTCCCAATTCTTGTTCCAAAGCCAGCAGGGTTGCTACCCCATTCGACGAGCCTGCACCCAGTCCGCCCTGTACCGGAAGGTTCTTGGTAATGGTGATACTTACTTTGGCGCGCTTCTTCAACGCCTTCAACACTCGCTCGGTTACGCGCCAGCACGTGTTGGTTTCGTCGTCAGGAACCTTGGGATTCTTGCATCGAATCTCAATCCCCATTCCCCGAGCCGCCTGAACGCGGATCACGTCGTGAAGAGCAATCGTCTGATATACGGTCCGTAATTCGTGGAATCCATCTTCGCGGGGTGGTCCGATACGCAGACCTATGTTGATCTTGGCGTAGGAACGAATGTTGGTGGACACGGGAGGATTCTACAAGGTAGCCATAATCAATTAGCCAGTAGCAATAGTAATTAGCACTTAGTGCTTCAACTCTCTCTGCCCAGCCACGGGTAAGTGCTTCTCCTGCTTTTCAAAGGCCAAGTGGGCCAAGTGCAATGGATAAGTGCTAATTGCTAAGGGCTAATAGCTACTGAGCAACCCGGCGCTCGCCCCTGTGCTCATGTAGAATAATCGCAATTATCCCGAGTTCCTGGCAGGATTCTATGAAGAAGTACCTCCTTCCGCTGGTCGCAATCGTTCTAGCCTGTGGAACCGCATTCAGTGCCGACAATACCAACGGCTCCAATACCGTCATCGTCGAGGAAATCGTCGCGCGCGTAAACAACTCCATCATCACACGCATGGATATGGAGAAGGCTCGCGAGCAGATGGCGGCGGAACTGAAGCAGCGCGGAGGAGTTGGGAATGTCGACTCCGAAGTCGCCGCGCATGAGAAGGACATTCTCAGCGATCTGATTGATTCGCAACTTCTCCTGCAAAAGGGTGATGAACTCGGCATCGATGTCCAAACCGAACTGATCAAGCGTCTCGACGAAATCCGCAAGAGCATGAACCTGCAGAGCATGGAAGAGTTGGAAAAGGCTGCGCAGGCGCAGGGGGTCTCTTACGAAGAATTCAAAGACAACCTGAAGAACGACCTCATTAAGCGCAATGTGATCTCCAAGGAAGTGGTTTCAAAGATCACGATCGCGCCTAAAGAAGCACAGGAGTTCTACGAGGCCCATAAGGCGGAGCTGCAGCATCCTGAGCAGGTTCACCTCGCGGAAATCTTGATCGCTCCGAAGACAGCCGCCGCAGAGCCCGGTAAAGAAGCTGCCGAGCCCACCGAGCAAGAGAAACAGCAGGCACAGAAAAAGGCTGAGGACCTGCTGGCACAGATAAAAGCCGGCGGGAAATTCGATGAGTTAGCGAAGAAAAATTCGGAAGGACCCACGGCTGCGCAAGGCGGTGATTTGGGGATGTTCCGTCCGGGAACCATGGCGAAGGAACTGGAGACGATCACGTTCGGCATGAAGTCGGGTGAAGTGAGCAATGTGATCGAGACCAAGCAGGGGTACGTGATCCTCAAGGTAATCGATCACCAGCAGGCCGGCATTCCTCCATACAAGGACGTCGAGAATCAGATTATGGATCAGCTCTACATGCAGAAGACTGATCCTGCCCTCCGCACCTATCTGACTAAACTTCGCGAGCAGGCGTTTATCGAGATTAAGCCGAACGCTGGACTTGTCGATACCCACGCCAGTCCTAACGAGAACAAGCCGGTATACGTTGCTGGAAACGAACAGTCCAAGCAGCAGGACAAAACAGCAAAGAAGAAGAAAAAGCTCCTGCTGTTCTAGTGCGCATAGTGGCGCGGCTCCATTCACCGGGTTCGGTGCAACCAACCACGCTGTAGCCGCTATTCAACCTTCTCTGCAAGCACTGATCTCCTGACTGCTGAAGCGCAAGCAGTGTGGCGCGGCGGAATGCTATCATTCCCAGCCAATAGGACCAGGTCTCGCGACGACGAAACAGCTTGGATCGGAAATCATTCTTGGCACAGGGAACCGCTACGACAGAATCCACAACCGCCTCTGGCAAACAGGTGTTTGCCTGTAAGTCCATCGACAAGCTCATTTCTGATTCGGAGAATCCCGAACATCGGCTGAAGAAGAGCCTGGGGCCGTGGAGCCTGACGGCGCTGGGGATCGGGGCGATCATCGGCTCCGGCATTTTCGTGCTTACGGGGACCGCTGCTGCTGGCGAGCACTTCGAGGTGCCGTCCATTCTTCATGCGCAGGTTCTGGACCTGTTTGCCAATCTGATCCAGCACGGCACGGTATCTGGTGCGCTGATGCACGGGCGACCGCCGGCGGGACCTGCGATCGCAATATCGTTCATCCTGGTTGCACTGGCGTGCAGTTTTGCCGGACTTTGCTATGCGGAACTGGCGTCCATGATTCCGATCGCGGGCAGTGCGTACACATATTCGTACGCTACGCTGGGCGAGATATTCGCATGGGTGATCGGCTGGGACCTGATTCTCGAATACGCCGTCAGCAACGTCGCGGTTGCGGTTGGATTCAGTGGCTATCTCAAAGCGCAACTCGGTGCATTCGGGTTGAACCTTCCCGATCACTGGTCCAGTTCAGTGTGGGCGGGCGGCCATTGGACGGGCGCTTATTTCAATATTCCCGCCTTCCTGGTCGTGTTCGTCCTGACTGTACTGCTGATACGCGGAGTGCGCGAGTCGGCGGAGACGAACAACATCATGGTCGCGATCAAGATTGGCGCGATTGTGACGTTTCTCGTCGTCGGTGGCATGCTGGTGCGTCCGGCGAACTGGCACCCCTTTGCTCCATCGGGCTTTGCGGGGGTGATTACTGGCGGCGCGATTATTTTCTTCACCTATATCGGCTTCGATTCGGTATCAACGGCCGCTGAGGAAGCCAAGAATCCGCAGAAGGACATCCCATTCGGCATCATCATGTCGCTGATCGTCTGCACTATCCTTTACGTCGGCGTGGCGCTGGTGCTGCTGGGGATGATGCGCTACACCACGTTCATCTCTGGCGCCGCAGCGGACGCGCCGGTCGCTTACGCTCTCAAGACACTGGGCACGAGACCGATCTTCCAGTCGATCATCATCATTGGCGCGCTGACAGGAATGCTGTCCTCGCTGCTCGTATTTCAATATGGCCAGACGCGCATATGGTTCGCGATGTCGCGCGACGGACTGCTGCCAAAGGTGTTTTCGGTCGTGCATAAGAAATATAAGACACCGCATTGGTCGACATGGATCGCGGGCTTCGCGGTAGGTATCCCTGCGGGGCTTGTCGATATCGGCGACGCCGCGGATCTGTCGAATATCGGCACGCTGTTCGCGTTCGTGCTCGTATCCATGGGCGTGATTCTCCTCCGGCGGAAGCAGCCGGAACGGCGCCGTGGCTTTAGAGTTCCGTTGGTGCCGATCTTCCCGCTGATCTCAGTGGTGCTTTGCGCTGGCTTGATGACCGGACTGACGGTGATCACATGGATTCGCTTCTTTGGTTGGCTGGCGCTGGGACTGGTGATTTACATCTTCTACAGCAGACGGCATAGCGAGTTCGCGAAAACCGATTAACGACAGAGGACACACAGGAACACAGAGGAAAACCCATTTCCTCCGCAAGTATGTGTTGAAATACATTTGTGGCCGATCTTGAGTTCATCCAGTCTCTTCCGAAAGCCGAGTTGCACCTGCACCTAGAAGGGTCGGTCGATCCGCCAACATTGGTTGAACTGAGCAGACGCCATAACGTTCCACTTCCCTTCGACGATAACAAGTATGGTTTTGATCCGGAGAGCGGCAAAGAACTGACGGAAGCGGAAGTTCGCGAACTTTACCACTACAGGGACTTCGTTGGATTCCTGATGGCATTTAAGGCCGTCAGCCAGCGGCTGCGAACTCCGGAAGACTACGAACTCATAACGTACAGGTTGATGCAGAAGCTGGCGGCGCAAAATGTGAAGCACGCGGAAGTCTACGTTTCCGTGGGCGTGATTCATTGGCGCGGGCAGGAACTGGGTCCGATCTTTGAGGGGCTGGAGCGCGGACGTGAGCGCGGACAAAAAGATTTCGGCGTGTCGGTGCTCTGGATTTTCGATGCAGTGCGGCACTTTGGCTCAGAAGCGGCACAGCGGGTCTTCGAAAAAGCGGTGCAGTATCGCGACCGAAATGTGGTCGGCGTAGGGATTGGTGGCGACGAAGTGCGCGGGCCGGCGCAATGGTTCGAGCGCCAGTACGCGTATGCCAAAGAGAATGGGCTGCATCTCACCGTGCACGCGGGAGAAAGCGCCGGGCCTGAGTCGGTGGCTGCTGCGGTCAATCTTCTTCACGCCGAGCGCATCGGCCATGGACTGACAGCAATTCAGGATCCCGAACTGGTGGAACTGTTGGCGGAGCGGCAGGTCGCGATCGAAATCTGCTTGAGCAGCAATCTGCGAACGGGCTGCTGCGTGACGATCGAAGACCATCCGCTGAAGCGCTATTTCGATGCGGGCGTGCTGGTCACGTTGAACACCGACGATCCGGAGATGTTTGGAACGACGCTGAACCGCGAATACCAGATCGCGCAGGAGGCGTTCAGGTTCAGCAACGAGCAGCTTGCCCAAGTGGCAAAGAATTCGTTGGCGGCCTCGTTCCTGCCGGAAAACAGCGCTAGTCTGAGATTTTGAAGTTGCTGTCATCCTGAACGATCTAGTGTCCAAAGCTAAGGAGTTAGCGAGGGTAGGAAATGAACATTTATTGGGCCATAGCCCGGAATCCAACCCGGAGTTCAAGCTGTTGTAGCCCTTGGAGTTAGCACGTTTCGGGCAGCCTCAGTCCCCGTTCACCGCATAAAACCTGCCGTCCGCGCCTTCTCTGCATCTTTTTTGGTTAACAATCGGTAAACTCTTTGAAGTCAGAATGATGGGGAATTCCACGGGCCTAAATCGAAAATTCAAAGCAATGCATCGCCGCTCGCGCGAGTGGAAGATGATTGCCAAGGCACTGGTGTCGACGGATCATCCGATCCTGGCGCACCTGATCCCGATGCGCCGTTGCAATCTGGATTGCGCCTACTGCAACGAGTACGACAAAACCTCGAATCCCGTGCTACTCGAAACCATGTTCCGCCGCGTCGACAAATTGGCGGAGTTGGGCACGACCATCATCACGATCAGCGGCGGCGAACCGCTGCTGCATCCGCAACTGGATGACGTCATTCGGCGCGTGCGCAGCCACGGCGTCATCTCGGGGATGATCACCAACGGCTACCTGCTCACTGCGGATCGCATACATCGCCTGAACCGCGCCGGTCTCGAGCATCTGCAGATTTCCATCGACAACGTGAAGCCCGACGATGTCTCCAAGAAGAGCCTGAAGACGCTCGATAAGAAGCTTCAGCTGCTGTCGGAACATGCCGAGTTTCACGTGAATATCAACTCGGTAGTTGGCGGAGGCATCCACAATCCGCAGGATGCGATGGTGGTCGGCAAGCGCGCCGTGGAGCTGGGATTCACGTCGACCGTGGGGATTATTCATAACGGGGACGGGCAACTCATGCCTCTAGGCGAGACTGAGCGCGAGGTCTACCACGCCATGAAGGCGATGGAAAAAGGCAGCTACGCGCGCATCAACGGATTTCAGGACAACATCGCCGCTGGCCGGCCGAATGAATGGCGATGCCGCGCGGGAGCGCGCTATCTCTACATCTGCGAGAACGGATTAGTTCACTACTGCTCGCAGCAGCGCGGATATCCTGCGAAGCCACTCGAGGAATACTCCGTTGCAGACATTCGTCGCGAGTATGTAACCGAGAAGGGCTGCGCCCCGCACTGCACCGTCTCATGCGTGCACCAGGTTTCGGTACTCGACCGGTGGCGTGGTCCGCAGAAGAAGACAGTCACGCCTGCTCCTGCGGGGGATGGTGAGTTGGTACAGATTCAGTAAAGTCAGAAGTTAGGAGTACGAAGTAAGAAGTCAAAATACGCAAAACTACTTCTCACTTTGTACTTCCTACTTACTTCGTACTTCTGACTTCATCCTTCTGACTTCTAGCGCAGCTCCCACCGTATAAATCGATCCTGTGATTACCAGCAGGCCGCTTTGATTTTGGAAAGCCAATTCGAGGGCAATATTCATTGCCCGACCGAAGTTTCCTTCGGCGATGATGCTTGCTCCGGTGCGCGCGCCCGCGGCAATGATTTCCTCAGGCGAGGCGGAGCGCGGATTCTCAACGTGCGTCGCAACGACCGTGTCGGCAATCGGAAATAAGATCTCGGCGATTTCGGCCACGGCTTTGTCGCGCAAGACGCCGAACAGGATCGTGATACGACGGTCCGCGTAGCGCTCGGAGAGCGCCGAGCGTAGAGCCCAGGCTCCCGCGGGATTGTGCGCGACGTCCATCACGATCTCCGGTGACGACGCCGTCGCGGGGATCACCTGAAATCGCCCAGGCCATTGGGTCTCGCGGATGCCGCGTTCGATGTCATCGGCAGAAACGCGAATCCCGAGTTGATCGAGTTGCTCGGCAGCGGCGATGGCCAGAGCGATGTTGCGCAACTGATGGCGGCCAACAAGTGGCGAATCCACGACAATCTCTTTGCCCATTACCGTCAGCGGATAACGATTCCTCGCGCCCGAGCCGGATTCCCAAGGCGTGCCAACAGCCCCCGGCGAAACTGGCGGCATGTATTGCACGGCACTGACTGCGCTCGCGTTGCGTTCCATCACGGCCTTGCCGATCACATCGTTCGCCTGCGGATGTTGCGGGAGGGTCACCAGCAATCCGCCGGGATGGATGATTCCGGCCTTCTCCTGAGCGATCTCGGCAATGGTGTTGCCGAGAAACTTCTGGTGATCGAGCGAAATGTCGGCGATCACCGAAACCAGCGGTTCTACCACATTCGTCGCGTCCAGCCGCCCGCCCATGCCCACTTCAAGGACCGCGATTTCGACCTGCTGCTCAGCGAAATAGAGGAAAGCCATAGCCGTGAGCATCTCGAAGAAACTCGGGTGCCACGGCAGTGAGCCCGCGGAAACCAAGTTCGCCGCGACAGCTTCCACACGCTCATGCGCCGCCGCGAACTCCTCGTGGGTAATTTGCCGGCCGTCGATCCGAATCCGCTCATTGATGCTGACAAGGTGTGGCGACGTGTACAGTCCCGTCTTGTGTCCAGCGGCCCGCAGAATCGAAGCGAGTGTGGCGGCCGTCGAGCCCTTCCCATTCGTCCCCGCGATCAGGACGGAACGGACCTTGTTTTGCGGATCGCCGAGCGCCGCCAGCAGTACCCGCATGTGCGCCAGGTCAAACTTATGCGAGGGTGTTTGCGCCAGTTCGTGGCCAAGGTGATAAAGCTGTTCGACAGCCGATTCGTAAGACATGCGGAGGTTCAGGCGGATTATAAATGCTGGGTTTTCGCGGTTTGGGCGAGCTTTTCTGGCACAATCGTCAACTCACGTGTAGGATGGAGGCATGGCGAAAGCAACTTGCGAATGCGGGCATGAGAAGCGCGATCACCGTCCCCCACAGCTGGGGATGTTCGGCTACGGAGAGTGCAAGATCTGCCTGTGCGAGTCGTACTCCAAACTAGGCAAGGCTGCACCGGAACCCGTCCCCGCCAATCTTGTACAAAACAACTAAGTTTCAATTAAGCTGATTTTGCTCCGTTTGGCGACATGAATCCAATCGCGCGTGCGATGTAGGATTTCAGGTCCCGCCGGTGTACGACCGCATCCAGCATCCCGTGCTGCAGGAGGAATTCGCTGCGCTGAAAGCCCTCTGGCAACTTCTGACGGATGGTTTGCTCAATCACTCGCGGCCCGGCAAAACCAATCAGCGCGCCCGGTTCGGCGATATTCAGATCGCCCAGCATGGCGAATGACGCCGTAACTCCGCCGGTGGTGGGGTCGGTCAGCACGGAAATGTAGGGCACCTTCTCGCTATCCATGCGCGCCAGAGCGGCTGAGATCTTGGCCAGCTGCATCAGGCTGACCACGCCTTCCATCATGCGCGCTCCGCCTGAGGCCGAAACAACGATGAGGGGCAGGCGCTCGTCTGTGGCCTTCTCAATGGCACGGGTAATGACCTCGCCTACCACGGTCCCCATGCTCCCGCCGATGAACGCATACTCCATGGCGCTGACGATGGCCGTATGGCCGTCAATCTTTCCTCGGGCATTGATGATCGCGTCGGAGAGTCCGGTCTCTTTCTGCGCACGCTTCAGGCGGTCCGAGTAGGCTTTCAGGTCCACGAACTTCAGCGGATCGGTGGTGACCAGATTGTCGTCGGCGACTTCGTATTCGCCGCCGTCGAAGAGCTGCGCAAGACGGGTGCGCGAATCAATGCGGAAGTGACGCCCGCAATTCGGACAGACATTCAGATTCGCATCAAGATCTTTCTTCCAGATAATCTTGTGACAGTCGTCGCACTTGACCCACAAGCCTTCAGTTCGGACTTTCTTCTCGCCCGAGGCGTCAACCGTGCTGGATTCGCGTTTAAACCAAGCCATAGGAAAGTTGTCAGTTGCTAGTTGGCAGTTGCCAGGAAATGGTAATCGCTAATAAGTAATAGGTAATGGAAAGACGGCTTTCCTGAGAAGCGCTCAATTACCTATTACAAATTACCAATTACCTATTTCAGTACTCGATCCCTCGCTGCGCCATGATCCCCTTCTGATACGCGTGTTTGACCTCGCGCATCTCGGTGACCGTGTCGGCGACCTCGACGATTGTCGGATGAGCATTCCGGCCGGTCAAGATCACGTGTACCATTTCCGGCTTTGTCTTCAATGCGGCTACGACCTTTGCCGGATCGAGCATGCCGTAGCTGATGGCGTAATTAATCTCGTCCAGGATCACCAGATTCCATTCGCCGCCGGCGATCGCCTTTTCCGCTTCGGACCAGGCCTCTTCCACCAGTCGAACGTCTTCGGGATCGGTTTCCGCGCCGCCGACCTTTACGAAGCCACGGCCCATCTGCTTCATGACGAACTTGTCGCCGAAGGCTTCGACGGCATCGAGCTCGCCGTAGTGCCACGATCCCTTGAGGAACTGGAGCATCAGGACCCGCAGGCCATTTCCTACCGCACGCAGCCCGGTACCCATGGCCGCGGTCGTTTTGCCCTTCCCGGGGCCGGTGTTCACGATAATCAGACCGCGTCGGACGTCGTTCATGCTGATAAAGCGGGTCCGGCGTCCTACAGTTGCTCCGGCCTGCGCTAGACGAAAGTAGAAGTGTATCAGGCGGGGCGGGTACGAGTCGCCTTTACGGTCGTGTGGCGCGGTCCAGGCTTCGGCGTGGAATCGCCAGCATGCGTTCCACGCCACTCAAGTCCGGTCGCCACTACATTCGCGTCATCGTGAAGGTGCCGTTTCCGGTACAACCGGATTGCAGGCCAGAAAGGGTCCACGTGCCCGCAATGGTGTTGTTGGTCAGCGATCCCTGCAGGCTCAGCGTGTTGTTGCCACTGCTGCCGGTCGATGGGCTCTGAATGTTCAGTGAAAAACCGCCCGACACGTTTCCGTTGAAGTTACCGGTGAGGGAGAATGCACCCGTCGCGGTAGCTCCATTGCTGAAACAACCATTGTTGGTCGTGAACTTTATGTTGGTTCCTGTGACGCTATTGTCGCTGTTGGTGGTAAGGGTAGTGGTAAATGCGAATACCTGGGTACCGCTCTGGTCGGTCAAGGTGGCCGTCCAGTTTCCGTTGACGTTGTTGCCGTTGCTATTGTTCGAGTTGCCGCATGCGGTAAGCAATATGGCGATCGACAAAAGAATTGTGATCCCGAGTACCTTCATCTGAAGTTCCCTTGTGTCCCTTCGAAGTGGCTGCTTAGAGAGATGCGGGACTGCTACGCGGGAGATGCAACCAGCGCCGTTGGCG
>CAZBCQ010000151.1:0-10136 GCA_964490255.1 uncultured Terriglobales bacterium
GTGGCTTGCACCTCGATCATCTTGCCCGAGCCGGTCATCACAAAATTCATGTCGACTTCAGCGCGCGAATCTTCTTCATAGGCGAGATCGAGGAGAATTTCTCCGTCGACAATGCCCACGCTGGTGGCGGCAACAAAGTCGCGGAGCGGAATCACCTTCAGCGTGCCTGCTTCAACCAGTCGGGAGAGTGCGAGCCCGAGCGCAACGAAAGCGCCGGTAATGGAAGCGGTGCGTGTACCGCCGTCGGCTTGAATCACATCGCAGTCAATCCATACAGTTCGCTCACCGAGTTGCTTCAGGTCAACGACAGCCCGCAACGAGCGGCCGATCAGGCGTTGGATTTCCTGCGTGCGTCCACTCGGCTTGCCTTTGCTGGCCTCACGCGCAGTGCGGGTCAGGGTAGAGCGCGGCAACATACCGTATTCGCTGGTGATCCAGCCCTTGCCTGAGTTGCGCATCCACATGGGAACCGCTTCATCGATAGACGCGGTGCAGATGACACGCGTATTGCCAACTTCGATCAGGGCGGAACCTTCTGCGGTGGAAATGAAGTTCGGCGTGATTTTTACCGGACGCATCTGGTCAGGGGCACGATTGTCGGAGCGGTAGAACATGTCAGTCATTGGTCCGTAGTCGTTAGTCGTTGGCTAGTGTAGCAGTTGGTTTTTCAGAATCTCAGCAAGTCAGCGTTTCAGCAGGTGGATGAGGCGAGGAACCATAGACTGCTAACGACTATTGACCATCGACTAAGGACGCAACTATTGCGGCAACAATTGTGACCACGTCTGCTGGTCGGTTGAATAGATCTGAAGCAGGTCGGCATGACCGGCCAGTGTTTCGCGCTCCTTGCCGTCGATGAGAAGCTTGAATTGCTTAATGTCCGGCGCGTTGACGGCGAGTGTGCGTGCGATGGCTGCGATCGTCAACTGCTCGATGAGAACACCAGAGCGGTGCCCATCGGCGAACGCGGCATTCGCGTTGATAACGGCTAGGTTTGGTGATGGAAGGAATACGTCTTTCACATCTGCATCTGGAGGCAGAGGGTGAGTACTGTTTTTGGTCTGGCAAGCCGTCACCAGTGCACGAAGGATCTCGCGAGCCCGTCCACTGGGATCGGAGGGAACGGAAATGCTGACATCGCTGCGGACCAGAACTCCTTCTGTGTCGATGGGAATAAATAGCGCCACGACCGCCGTACTGCCGTTCACAGGCGCGGTGACTGGCTTGGCTTCGGGTCCCAGCGGAGTCGCGAGTTCGGCCTGATGCTTGAGGTGTAGGCCATAAATGCCCAGTCCCACTACGCCGATGAGCAGCACGATCATGGTAATGAACAGTGCGCGTGAGATCATCGCGAGCTCTCCAGGGTGGAGCGCATATCGGCGATGCCGGCCGCCACGGCGGACACGATCGGCTGCTGGTACGAGAGAAGTATCAGCGAATCGGCTTTTCCTTCGGCGGGCGCGAGTTCAATCGCAACTGCCGGGCGAGCAAAACTGTTCAGCGGACGCAACGAAGCGGGCAAAGATGAATTACTAATGTTGCGCGCGCTCAATTCCTTCGAGATTGCAGCCGCGGCGGCCTGGCTCTGATCGAGGAAAGCAGCCTGGGCGGTGTCCCATGGAACAAACACGGTGCGCGGCACCGGTGTGAGCAGGGCCGTGTAGACGTGGATGCCAGAGTTGCTCGAACTTGCATGAACTGAAATCACCAGCGCAGCGTGAGAACTGTTCACCGCGACGGTTCGCTGATCGAAGGAGAGCGTGGAATCCGAGTCGCGCACCAGAACCGTCGCGACTCCCTGATTTTCCAGCGCAGCTTTCAGTCTGCGCGCAAATGCCAGAACAACGTCCTTCTCGCTGAGGGTGGGAGCGATCGCCGCACCGGGATCAGCTCCTCCGTGGGCTGCGTCGATGACGACCAGGAAGCGAGGAGGTGTGGGCACAGGTACCGGCACAGTCGTGAGGTTGGGCGAAGCGGTTGTGGGCTGAGTCTGTGTTGATGAAATCGCAGGAGCACTCTGCTGCGCGGTGAGGGTGATTGTCTTCCCGCCATCGCTGAAGCTGGCAAGAAGAGGTGAAGCTGTGGCCACAGAGATCTCAGCAGCGCCGTTGGATTCGTTATACGACAAACTCGAGAACGTGCTGTCGGCGAGTGCGGCAGCTGGCGCGTTCGCGACAACCGGATCCTTGGCGAACGTCATCCTGAGTCGTCCGGGCTCGCTAGCAATCGAAGGGTTCACCGGAGCAAGGAAATGCAGCACTAAACGAGGAATGCCTGCCTTCTGCAGGTCATAAGTAAATGTATTCGAGACCGCACCAACGAACAGCCGCCTCGCAGTCTGATGAAAATTCACTGGCAGCCCCAGAAAGGATGACATCAACTGCGGCAGGGAAGATGTAGGGACGAGGCCGTGCTCTGCGGACATCAGGAAACGCGCGCTCAGTTCGACCTTGCGCCCGCCAATCTTCGCCGCAGTGCTGTTCTGATTGAACTCGGCTTCGACGGCCGCTCCCGATTGCGGAGAAAACCGCAGGCGCCATTTGTCATCCGACTGCTTCGTTTTGGTGCTGCCGAACTGACCGAGAATATCTGTAAGGACAACGTATTCGACGCCGTTGCGATCGACAACAGGGAAGGACGCAGAGCCCGTCGTCCAATAAACTGTCAGTTTCTTGTCCTGCGCTACAGAGGCCGCAAGAAGGAACAGGAGAGCGGCAATCAGTAAGAATCGTGGCTCTCGTCTGAGATGGACAGCGTTATTCAACAGTTTAATTATGCCGCGAGCATGGCAGCAGGAATATTCCTTTCAAGGTGATGATCGAAAGATCGGTTTGATCATCCGCGATGGAGTTAGTCCAGTGGGTAGATCGTCAGGCCGCTGAGCAGCTTCGGGTAGAAGTCCGTGGATTTCTGCGGCAGCACGCCCCCGGCGAACGCGATGTCACGCACCTGCTCCGTACGACACGGGTTCATGAGGAACGCGATTTGTGCGTCTCGGTGCTGGACGCGCTCGACGGCTTCCGCCGCATCGCGAACATACGTGAGGTTTTCCTGGTTGCGAATCGATTCCTCCGATAGTCGAAGAACGTGCTCCAGCAGGATTTTGTGCAGTTGCACTACATCGAGTTGACGCTGAGCTGGTGTGTATTGTGGAAGGAGATTGTCAGCGGCGCCGGATCGCGCGCGAAGAATAACCCTCGAATCCTTTGTGGCAACCAGCACTGCCGGGCCACTCCGGCCTTCTTCTTGTAACCGCACAAGCGAGCCATCGAGCTGTGCAGAGGCATCGAGCGGCACAGTTTCGAAATATGGCTGCGCTGAGCTCAATAGACGAGACAGGTCGAAGTTCTTCAATCCGAAGACCACGCGATGGGTGGGCAGAATCACCAATCCGGGCGCGTCCATGTTCACGAACGTCATCATGACGCGTTCGTAGGGAGCATTGGGATCTGGAGAACCGCTCGCAGCGCGCCGTTCGTTGCGGTAGTTCAGGGCAGTCTCGTAACGATGGTGGCCGTCAGCGATGATCAGCTTTTTGTCGCGCATCTGCTGCTGAACGGCGCGGATCGTTTCTGGGTCAGAGATTCGCCACAAAGAGTGGACAACTGCATATTCGTCCGTAACGCACGCATCTGGCGACGCCGAGCGGCTGGCGAGAATGGAATTGACCGAGGAGCCCGGATCGCTGTAGAGCATGAAAATCTGCCCGAAATGAGCGTGGGTGGCGCGGAGCAGGTTCAACCGATCGCTTTTCGGCTTGGACAGTGTCTGCTCATGCCGAAAAACGACCTGGTCACCGTAGTCGTGAATGCGCCCGGCTCCTACGAAGCCCACTCTCTCCATCTCGACCCGTCCCTGACCGAACTGTCCGACCACGGATGCCGGCACACAGAAGGTTTGCGTGTAACGGTACAAAGAAGGTTCGGGATCCTGAGCTAACACGCCATCTTTCCGCCAGTTCTGGAAGTTCGTTGCTGCCCGGGTATAGGTGTTTGCGCCTTCAGAATCTCCAACTTGCGACTTACCCAGGATGATACGAACCAGATTGAACGGGCTGGCAGAGTAGTAATCCTCCTGCATAGCAGGAGTTATCTTGTCGTAAGGTTGAGTCACAACTCTGTCGAGCGAAACATGCTGTGGGTCGTAGCGGAGAGCGCGAAAGGGAGCTACGTCGGCCATAGAAAAAGTTGACGAAGCAGGATTGTAGCAACCTCTTTCTGTCACGAAAAGGAAACCTAAACAGAAACGACATTCATCTAGGTCAGCAGTACTCACGGTTCCCGGGATGGCTGAGCGGGTAACGCTGCCAGCCGTCAAAGCTGTGGTACCATTCCCAATCAATAGAGGAAATTATGGCCCGCACGGCCAAGAAAAATGGCGGGTCATCCCGCTTTCAGCTTCTCCCGCAAACGCTGTTAAAACAGTGGAGAACTTACTTGCGGCTAACTTTCGGCTCACCTTCGGTTCGCGCTAGTTTCCTGGGTCTCCTCCTGCTGACTTTTTGCCTTGTGTTTGGAACCTCCGCAACAGCGCAGGACAAGCCGGCACCGGAACAAAATCAGAACACCACGCAAGCTAGCGTCGATACTGCGGACCAGGTCCACATCGCGCCGCGGAAAGAGCCGGATCCCAAACCTCCGGCTGACCTTATCGACCCGGCGCTGAAAACACACACGCGGCCGATGAAAGTGGACGTCGATCTGGTTCTGGTTCCCGTAACCGTGACCGATCCGATGAACCGCCTTGTAACCGGACTGGATAAGGACAACTTCGAACTCTACGAAGGAAGCGACAAGCAGCAGGTGATGCACTTCTCGAGCGAGGACGCGCCCATTTCGCTGGGTGTGATCTTCGACATGAGCGGCAGCATGAGCAACAAGATCGACAAGTCTCGTGAAGCGGTGGTCGAATTCTTCCGCACGGCAAATCCACAGGATGAATTCTTCATGGTCACCTTTAACGAGAAGCCGGAACTGCTGCAGGACTTCACTTCTTCGGTGGAAGATATCCAAGCGAAGCTTCCGCTGGTCGCCCCCAAGGGGCGCACCGCTCTCATGGATGCGATCTACATGGGTCTTCACCGCATGAAGAAAGCGCACAATGCGAAGAAGGCGCTGCTGATTATCTCCGATGGCGGCGACAATCACAGCCGGTACACGGAGAGCGAGATAAAATCGATTGTGAAAGAAGCGGACGTTCAGATTTACGGTATCGGCTTGTTCGATTCCACGCCGCGAACCGAAGAAGAACGCAACGGGCCGATGATGCTTTCGGAAATTACGGATGTTACTGGCGGCCGGACGTTTACTGTGGATAATCCGAACGAGTTGGCGGACGTGGCTACAAAAATTGGAATCGAGCTGCGCAACCAATACGTGCTCGGATACCGTCCAAGCAAAGTAGCACGCGATGGAAAGTGGCGGAAGATAAAAGTAAAGCTGGTCCCCCCGAAGGGTCTGCCACCGCTGCGTGTCTATGCTAAAACTGGGTATTATGCACCTGCGCAATGACGTAAAACCGGGGCTCCCTGTTGTGCAGCAGGTGATCGCGCACGGGCTGTCCATTCTTCTTATCCTTTGTGTGCTGGCTGCAGTCGCAGCGGCGCAAGTAATCGCGGCTCCCGCGAGTCAACAGAGCCAGACTCCAACCGGCAAGGGTCAAAACCCGCCTCCGGCTCAGCAGAACGGTTCTTCTGCCTCCACGCCGGCGCCGGCGAATCAGCCGCAGTCATCTGGGACGCCAACCCAGTCCGGAACGGCGAATCAGGCGGGCGCAGCGCAACAACCTGCAGACCAGGGCACAGCGCCACAGCGCGAGGACAACGGCGCATATGTCTTCACGACCACGGTGCAGGAAGTTCAGTTGCATGCCACCGTTGTCGATGACAAGCATCGTTTCGTGACCGACCTGCAGAAGGGCGATTTCACGGTCTTCGAAGATGGGAAGCCGCAAACGATCAACTCGTTCCGTCGCGAAGATGTGCCGGTTTCCCTCGGGATCATCATCGACAATTCTGGATCCATGCGTGACAAGCGTCCCGCAGTCAACCAGGCGGCGATCAACCTGGTGAAGGCGAGCAATCCGGATGACCAGGTTTTCATTGTTAACTTCAACGATGAGTATTACCTGGACCAGGATTTCACCTCGAACATTGCGAAGCTTCGGGATGGACTTGAGAAGATTGAGTCGCGCGGAGGAACAGCGCTGTATGACGCCGTAATGGCGTCCGCCGACCATCTGAAGAAGAATTCCAGACTGGAAAAGAAGGTGCTGCTAGTGGTGACAGACGGCGAAGATAACGCTAGCCGGAGCAGTCTGGAACGCGCTGTGCGCTTCCTGCAGGCGGAAAACGGTCCGACGGTGTACACGATCGGATTGCTGGGAGATGAGCACTCGAAGCGTGCGCGGCGCGCTTTGCAAACCATGGCCGAGGATACCGGCGGCGTGTCTTTCTTCCCGAAGGATCTCAAAGAAGTTGACGCGATCTCGAGCGAAGTTGCCCACGACATCCGCAACCAGTACACCATCGGATATAAGCCGACAACGCCCCAAAGCGCGGGCGGATATCGCACCGTGAAGGTCGAAGCCAAGGCTCCGCATCACGGCAAATTGGTCGTCCGCACTCGCAGCGGATACTATCCAGGCCAAGAACAGGCAATGAAATAGCTGACTGTGCGATTCACGATGCCAGCCGCGGTTAGGCTGGCATTTTTGTTTATGGCCGCCATCATTGACGCTCGTCAGTTGCTCCCTTACCCTTAATCTGTGCCCATGAAAACTGCTGCGGAAACCACTGCCCTGCGGGTTGCGGAAAGCATCACGGAACTTGTCGGCGAAACACCTCTTCTCCACCTTAGACGGCTCGTGCCCGAGGGCTCGGCCGACGTGTTTGCCAAGCTGGAGTATCTGAATCCGGGGGGCAGCATCAAGGACCGCGCTGCTATCGGCATGATCCGTCGCGCCGAAGAAGAGGGCAAACTGCGCCGCGGCTCAACAATCATCGAGGCGACGGCAGGGAACACGGGTATTGGTCTTGCACTGATCGGCGTGAATAAGGGCTATCGCGTCATCTTTTGCGTGCCGCAGAAGTTCTCCAAAGAGAAAGTGATGCTGATGCAGGCGCTGGGCGCGGAAGTCATTCGCACTCCCGACGACGAGGGCATGGAAGGCGCCATCCGCCGCGCGCGCGATTTGGCGGCGAAGATCCCAGATGCGTTTCTGCCGTTGCAGTTCGAGAACCAAGCAAATCCTGACTATCACTACGAGACAACTGGTCGTGAGCTCTTCGAACAGATGGGCGGCGATGTGGATGCGGTCGTCGTGGGTTCGGGAACGGGCGGCACGTTCACAGGAGTCGCACGCTTCGTCAAAGAGAAGAATCCGCGCGCGTTGGGCATCGCGGTCGAGACGCAAGGCTCTGTCCTGGGCGGAGGAAAGCCCGGCGATCACCGCATTGAAGGAATCGGATCAAGTTTCATCCCAAAGACGTTTGACGCCACGTTGGCGAACCAGATCATCGCGGTCAGCGATCATGATGCCTTTTGCACCGTGAGCGAGTTGGCTCGCGTCGAAGGCGTTCTGGCCGGTTCCAGTGGCGGAGCGAACGTGTTTGCCGCGCTTCAGATTGCGAAGAAGCTTGGCCCTGGGAAGCGCGTCGGAACGGTGATTCCAGACTCAGCGGAACGATACTTATCCAAGGGCATCTTCGAGCCGTTCTAATCCGCGCGCGCCTGCATACCAGCCGATATCAACGCGAACTCGATCAAATTCATAGGAGAAAGCATGGCGAAACAGAAACAGCAGGAGATTGGTTTCGCGACAGCAGCAATTCACGTCGGATCGGAACCTGATCCGCTGAACGGAGCTGTAGGACCCGCGATCTACCCGACCTCGACGTATGCGCAGGATGAGCTTGGCAAACCACGGCAAGGTTACGAATATGCGCGTGTCACCAATCCCACGCGCGACCGCGTGCAGGAATGCCTGGCGGCGCTGGAAGGCGGAATCGCGTCGCGCGTATTCGCGAGCGGAATGGCTGCGGTGACTGCACTCTGCACGATGATGAAGCAGGGCGATCATCTGGTTTGCACGAACAACGTCTACGGCGGCGTGCCGCGACTGTTTAACCAGGTGCTGGTGAATTATGGGCTCGAGTTCAGCTATGTCGATACTTCGAATGCATCGCTGGTAGAGCGAGCGATCCGCAAGAACACGCGGTATGTCTACGTGGAAACGCCGACCAATCCGCTGATGACGCTCAGCGACCTGGAAGCGATTGCAAAGATCTGCCGCCGCAAAGGTGTGGAGTTGATCGTAGACAATACTTTCATGTCGCCATATTTCCAGCGCCCACTGGAGCTCGGCGCGCATATGGTGCTGCATTCGACCACGAAGTTCCTGAACGGCCACAGCGATGGTTTGGGCGGAGTGATTGTGTGCTCGACGAACGAGCAGGCGGATCAGTTGGCCTTCATACAGAAGTCGGCTGGGGCGATTCTCTCTCCATTCGAAAGCTGGTTGATCTTACGTGGTGTGAAGACTCTTGCAGTCAGGATGGAGCAGCACAATCGCAATGGGATGAAGGTAGCGCAATTCCTGACGGAGCATCGTAAGGTGAAGCGAGTGTTTTATCCGGGATTGCCGGATCATCCGCAATACCAGCTTGCCAAGCGGCAAATGGGCGGTTTTGGATCGATGATTACTTTCGAGACAGGCTCGTTGGGAAATGCCAAGAAGCTGCTGAAACGCGTGGGACGCGTTTGCACGCTGGCGGAATCGTTGGGCGGCGTGGAAACGCTGATTTCGCATCCGGCAACGATGACGCATGCTGCGCTTGGAGAGAAGGGGCGCAAAGAGATTGGCATCACGGACGGAATGGTTAGGATTTCCGTTGGGATCGAGGATGTGGAAGACATCATCGCGGACCTAGACCAGGCGCTGAATGCGATCTGAGTTTGCGGTCTGACTTTGTGGGGATCATGGCTGAGAGTTTGCGTCCGGAGTGGAATTCCGAAGTCTATCATCGCGTTTCCAACCCGCAATTTGAGTGGGGCAAGAAGGTACTCGATCGCCTGAAGCTGAAAGGCGATGAGACAGTAATGGACGCTGGGTGCGGAACGGGACGTCTGACCGCCGAACTGCTGGAGCGTTTGCCGCGCGGACGCGTGCTTGCCGTAGACGTCTCGCGGAACATGCTGCATAAGGCAGAAGAGTTCCTGAAGCCGCGCTTTGATGGACGCGTTCGTTTTGCAGAGGCTGATCTTGCGAACTTGCCGTTTGAGGCAGAATGCGACGGCGTCTTCAGCACCGCGGCATTTCACTGGGTGAAAGATCATGATGCGTTGTTCCGTGGCTTGGCGAGAGCGCTGAAGCCCGGCGGATGGATTGAGGCGCAAGCGGGCGGGCGAGGCAATCTCGACGATGTTCATCGGCGCGTGCTGGATCTGGTCGAGAAAGGTGAATACGAAGGATTCTTCGAGAACTGGGATGATCCTTGGGAGTTTCCGTCGCCAGAGACCACGACGCGGAGAATGTTGCAGGCTCGCTTCATCGATGCCGAAGCTTGGCTTGAGCCGGCAGCGATTCGTTTGCAGGGGAGAGATCAGTATCGCGACTTTCTGCGGGACGTGATTCTACGGCCGTTCCTGGCGAGGATCGACGATCCGGATCTGAAAGCAAAGTTCCTTGAGGAATTGGTGGAGCAGGCGGTGACTGATCCTGAGTTCAAGCTGGATTATGTGCGGATCAATTTGCGGGGGAAGAAGGGGTAACACAAGGTCCCTCGACTCGGCCGAAAAGCGCGGCCTCGCTCGGAATGACAGTCGCTTACTTTTTCAATTACGGCAACTTCACATTCTCGGCGATCCAACCCAGATATTCGGCGGTGCCGTCAATCGGAATCTGAATGCATTCCGGCAGATCGTAGGAATGTAGTTCGCGAATCTTCTTTGAGATAGTTTCGAAGGCTGAGGCAGTAGTCTTGATCAACAGCAGCCATTCCTGTTCTTTCTGAACGGAACCTTTCCAGCGATAGACAGATGTGATCGGCGAGATGATGTTCACGCAGGCGGCGAGTTGCGCTTCGACGAGCGCAGCGGCGATGCGTTCAGCTTCGTCGGCGGATCCAGCGGTTGTCA
>CAZBCQ010000152.1:0-10116 GCA_964490255.1 uncultured Terriglobales bacterium
GTGCCTGAGTCGGATAATCCCTCCAAAGCGAAAGCCATGTCGGAGGCAGACTGAAACCTCTGCTCCGGATTCTTTTCAAGGCCACGCTGTACGATTCGCTGAAGTCCGGGGGGAGCGGTCGGCGCAAGCTCAGTAATGGAGGGCGCGTCTTCGTTCAGAATCGCGGTCATAGTTTCCGCCGACGTCGGCTTCTGAAACGTACGTTCGCCGGTCACCATTTCCTGCAGGATCGCGCTGAAGGCGAAGATGTCGGAACGCGCGTCCGCCTTCTTGCCGCGCACCTGCTCCGGAGACATATAGCCAGCGGTTCCCATCACCAGGCCCGGCTTGGTCTGCAGCATCAGCGTGGGAGCATGGGCGGACTCAGATTCGTCGGGCTGCACCATGGTGGCCAGACCGAAGTCCAGGATCTTGACGCGCCCGTCGTTGGTGATGAACAGGTTTTCGGGCTTCAGATCGCGATGGACGATTCCTTTTTCGTGAGCTGCGGCGAGTCCGCGGGCGATCTGCACGCCGTAGTCAATCACCTTGCGCACGGGCAATGGGCCGCGACGGAGCCGCTCCCACAACGTTTCACCTTCCAGCAACTCAGAGACTAGATATTGCTGGTCGTCGTGTGTACCCATCTGGTAGACGGCGAGGATGTTGGGATGATTGAGGGCCGCAGTGGCGCGCGCTTCCTGCTCGAAACGCTGCAAGCGGTGGCGGTCACAGGTAAGAAACTCGGGGAGAACCTTGATGGCGACGTCACGCTTGAGCCGAGAGTCGCGGGCGCGATAGACCTCGCCCATTCCGCCTGCACCTAGGGGTTCGACAATCTCATACTGCCCGAGCAGCATTCCGGCAGTCAGAGTCATGGGAAGGCAGAGTATACATCGGAAGACCGTGGATCGAGTGCCCGTATTCCTCTGTTCTCGATGAAAATCCTGCCCTAAGATGTGCGCGATGCGAGGAGGGAAAGATGAAAGCGTTTCTAATTGTGGCGGTTCTGACGTTGAGTGCTGCGGCTAGTGCGGCGCAGACGTACCCGGAAGGAATCTGGCAGGGATATGACGGCGAATGGAAGCATGTCTCGCAGCAGTTGCTGGCGTTGGCGGAGGCGACACCGGCGGACAAGTTTGCCTGGCGCCCGGCGCCGGGAGTGCGATCGACAAGCGAAGTCTATATGCATGTCGTGATGGCGAACTTCTACTTGCTGAGTGTGACGGGTCCGAAGATGCCCGCGGATTTGAAAGAGGGCATGGAGAAGACGGTCACGTCGAAGGCGGAGGTGATCAGCTGCCTGAAACGCTCAATGGAGGCGGTGCAGCAGGCGCACGTGGCGCAGAAACCGGCGGATCTTATGCGCAAAGTTCACATCGCGGATCGGGACGCGACGGTGGATGGGATGTATCTGCGGATTCTGGTGCATGCGAACGAGCATATGGGACAACTAGTTGCGTATGCGCGCATGACAGGCGTGGCGCCGCCGTGGTCGAAGAGCTGACTGAGTATCTTTCCTCTCCCACCTCTGCCAAAAGATGGCAGGGATGGGGCACCCGGCCTGTCCTAGACGCGAGATGCGTGTCCTATGCGCGGGTGAGGCTGCGAATCTGATCGGAGAAGGCGGGGAACTGGCGAATCAATTCGTCGCGATTACCGGTTTCGTAGTCGGCGTAGTCGAAGCCAGGAGCGACAGTGGTTCCCATCAGGGCGAAGCGTCCGCCGGCTTTCAAACGCGCGCCCTGCCAGACGTGGGCCGGAACAACGTGCTGCGGCGTCATGCCGGAGCGAAGATCTGAGCCGAGCGTGATGGGCTCGCCATGGCCATCGGGATGCAGTTGAAGCATTTCGACGGGATCACCGAGATAGAAGTGAAAAATTTCTTCGCCAGGAAGGCGATGGATGACCGAGAACGTGTCCGGTGTGAGCAGGTAGTAGATGCAGGTTGAGAATGCTCGCGGTCCGTTGTAGGTGGGGAGTGCGGAGTGCGGGATTTGTCCGGCGGATCGGTAGGTCTCGCGGAAATAGCCGCCTTCGATGGTGAGTGGTTCGAGATGGAGCATCTGGCGGAGTTCGTCGGCGGTGAGTTCGGGCATGGAGGGATTATCGCACGTCCGAATCCTAAGGCGCTCTCTCATTTGGCAGCCGAGGTCGGCTGCCCCACGCGGTCCGTTGCGCTGCAAACTGGAATGCAGATCCCTCGCGGGCTAACGCCCGCTCGTGATGACAAAAGGAAAACCAGAAACTGCAGGTCCGTCGCCCGTGCGCCGCTTGTGATGATAAAACGCGGGCGGAGCGCCGCGCCGGCGAACGATTATTCTGCGCGGCGGAAGGCCAGCACGGCGTTCAGGCCGCCGAAGGCGAAGCTATTGGAAAGCGCGTACTCCACGTTCGCATTGCGAGCTTCGTTGGGGATCACGTCCAGTTCGCATTCGGGGTCGGCAGTTGTGTAGTTCGCCGTCGGGGGCAACGTGCAGTTGGCGAGTGCCAGGAGAGTTGCGACAGCTTCTAACGATCCCGCAGCGCCGAGGGCGTGTCCGTGCATGGATTTCGTCGAACTGACCGGAAGCTTGTCGGCATGCCTGCCGAAGACGCTGCGAATCGCGGAGGTCTCCATGGGGTCGTTGACCGGCGTTCCGGTACCGTGCGCGTTGATGTAGCCGATCTGTTCGGGCTGAAGTTGAGCGTCGTCGAGCGCTTTGCGGATCGCTGCGGCCGCGCCTTCGGGGGCAGGCTTGGTGATATGTGAGGCGTCGGAAGACATGCCGAAACCGACGATCTCGCCGAGAATGCGAGCACCTCGGGCGCGGGCGGCATCGAGTGGCTCGAGCACGAGCATGGCGGCGCCTTCACCAAGTATCATGCCGCGGCGATCCCGCGAAAAGGGACGACAGGTGTCGGGGGAAACGACGCGCATGGCCTCCCATGCTTTCAAGATGCCGAAACTGAGCGGCGCCTCGCAGCCGCCGGTGATCGCGACTTCGGCGAGTCCGGAACGAACCGCCCAAAATGCCTGACCGATGGCGTGATTCGAAGAAGAGCAAGCGGTGGAGATGTTGTAGGCCGGGCCGCGAATTCCGAACTCCATGGAAATTGCGCTCGCTCCGGCATTGGGCATGGTGCGCGGAATCGTAAGCGGATGCACGCGGTTCTGGCGCTCGTGATACACGGCCCAGAAGCCTGCGTCCTGGCTGCCTTGGCCGCCAATTGAGGAACCGGTGATGATTGTGGTCTTTTCGGAAAGGTCACCGCGGAAATCGAGTGCGGATGCGGCAACAGCTTCACGCGCGGCAATCACGGCAAATTGAGCGAAGCGATCGAGAAAATCAGCTTGGTTGCCGGGAAAGTAAGCGGCCGGATCGTACGAAGGGACTTCGGCACCGTTCTGAAATTTCAGGGAAGAAATGTCGGAAATCGTGATTGGGCCAATCGCGCAGCGGCCTGCGGCAAGAGACTCCCAATTCTCAGCGATATTTCTGCCGAGAGCTGAGATGACGCCCATTCCGGTGATGGCTACGCGACGATTCAAATCGGTCGAACGTTCCGAAGTTATTGGCCGCCTGCCGGCTGGGGCTGCGACTGCGATTTGGTGACGATCAGCTGACGAACGCCTTCCACCATCTCGCGCACCGTCTTGATGTTCCGGGCGTCTTCGTCGGGAATCGAGATATCGAATTCACTCTCGAGATCGAAGAGCATGTTGACGCTGTCGAGCGAGTCCAGGCCGAGATCGGCGAAGGTGCTCTCGATGGTGACGCTCTCGACCGGAATTCTCTTCTGCTTCGCAATCACGGTGAAAACCCGGGGGGCAATCGATTCGATTGTAGGGACTTGATTCGAGTTATCGGTCATTGTGACATCTTGGTGTTTTGGGTAATCGCAACATTGTAGACGAGATCACCAAAAAGTGGCGGTGATACAGGCGAAGATCAGGCGGCGGGGGTAGAGCGAGACTCAGCGCGTGCGGTCTCGCGAATGAGGGAGATAAGGATTCCCGCAATGTTCTGCAGGTCCAGGACCAGGTAGCTTACGTCGACGGAAATGAGGTTGGCTTGGATTGATTCGTAGATATGGCGGCACAAAACGCCGATCTCGTCGATTGTGGACGGAAGGGGAAACCCAAGCCGTTGATGCGTCCGCCCGAATGCGTCGGCGAACTTGGCCATAGCAGGGCCGTCAGGGGACGCTTCGAGATCATCGGCCAGCTTTCGGATGAGAGCCGCGAGATGCTCGCGATGATCATCCGGGCGAGATCCCAGGTCGGCGGCTCTGGCCACCTCAGCGGCAGCCGCCTCGGCAATGCTCTCGGCGTTCTCGCGCAGGAGCTGGTGTACGCGCTTGAGTGCAATGGGGTGATGCGGCGAACGCTGCAGGAGCTTCTGCTCAATGGCGTTTACCAGCATTTCGACTGGAGCCGGTTTGATGAGGTAATCATCAACCTGGCTGCGGATTGCCTGAAGCGCCGTCTCAAAGGCAGGATAGCCAGTGAGGATCAGCGTGACGCAGTCGGGCTGTGTTCGGCGCATTGCGCTCACAACCGTGAAACCATCTCCGGGGTGGCCGATATTCAGATCGGAGATGAGTACATCGAACGGCAGCGAATTCATGGCGTGCAGGGCTTCGGCTACGCTACTTGCAGTAGTCACGTCAAAGCCGTGCATCGCAAGGACTGCCGGAAGGGAAAGACGGATTCCGGGTTCATCATCAACAAAAAGGATGCGGGCGGCCAAGGCAATCTCCAAAACCGGAGAGGAGGGACATCCGGCCACTGACTAACTTTTGATGCAGGTTCTTTGCAGTTTATGGCTTGTGAGTATCTGTTTCTTATAGTTTTCTGGTGTATTTAGGGAAGTAACACGTTACCAGCAAGTTACGGTGACATTACGGAAGTGATATTTACGGGATGGGCCCTTTGACCCTAAGATCTGGATTGCAGTAAGGCAGTTCTGGGGGAGGGCTGCCAATGGCGCTCGGTTCCGAAAGGGACGGAGCGCCTTTAAGTTTCTGGTTCTATTCCCGGTTCAGTAGGCCGCCAGGGGCCAATGCGACCTTCCTCTCACTTCAGCATCCAATGCAAGTGGTAACATTGAAGCCCGCGAAAGTTGAGTGGTGCGATACAGCCGTGTTAAGGCGGTCAAGAAACTTGGCGGGAGAGAGCTGATCAGGAGGAGAGATGGCGAGTGAATTGATTCTGGAGGTTACCGACTCGAACTTTGACCAGGCGGTATTGAAGTCGGAACAGCCAGTGATAGTGGATTTTTGGGCAGCATGGTGCGGTCCGTGCCGGGCGCTTGCTCCAGTGGTGGACGAAGTTGCCAGCACTTACAACGGGAAGGTGAAAGTGGCGAAGATGGACGTTGATAAGAATGTCTCTACGCCCCAGCGCTATAACGTGCGCGGAATTCCGACACTGCTGATTTTCAAGGGCGGCCAGGTTGCGGAACAGATTGTTGGCTACGTGCCCAAGGAGACCATCGAGAAGGCCCTGCAAAAGCACGTCTAAGCGAAATTATTTTCAGGATTGAAAAAAGCTCAGCTGCGGCTGAGCTTTTTGCTTGTGGGATCCAGTACCCACATCTGCCAAACCAAGGCAGATGTGGGGCACCGTCAATTTGTGTATTCCCACACATCCAAAAGCACGACGTGCGGGGGCACCCGCACCTGAAATCAGTATTTGCGGAGAACGGCGATTACCCGGCCTTGGACCTGGACTGAGGCAGCAGGCACCATGATCGGCTTCATGGCCGCATTGGAAGGTTGCAAACGGACCTGCGCGCCTTCCTTGTAGAAGCGCTTCAGCGTAGCCTCATAGCCTTCCACAAGAGCAACGACGATATCGCCATTTTGAGCGGTATCGGATTTTTCAACTAGAACATAATCGCCATCCACGATGGCTTCGTCCTTCATCGACTCGCCGGTAACCTTCAGGGCGAAGACTTCTTTGGAGCGGGTGAAATCGGAGAAAGAAAGTGTTTCGGGACTCCCAATCGCCTCGATTGGGCGGCCGGCGGCGATGCGACCCATGAGCGGGATGACGGTTGCGGCTCCATTCAGTGTTTGCTTGAGCTTTCCCTTGGGGGCGATCAGATCGATGGAGCGGCTGCGGTTGTAATCGCGCCGGAGCAAGCCCTTTCGCTCGAGGTTGGAGATGTGCTTGTGAACTGTGGCAAGGGAACTGAGCCCAAGGCCTTCACCGATTTCTTCGAAAGAAGGAGAGTAGCCGTTCTTCTGAACAAATTCGGCGATGTAGTCGTACACCTGCCGCTGTCGCTTGGTAAGCGCCATTACCTACCCCCGGACGGGAATTACGCGTAAGTATCAGCGAATAAAAGGCGAATGTCAAGTTGGCTTTCAGCTGTCAGCTATCAGCCGTCAGTTCGAATCCTGAGTACCGAGACAGGAGAACAAGCTAACTACCAACGACAGCGGCTATCGACTGAAAGCTAGCTGAACCAGTCACTGCGGTAAGCGATCCACCAGCTCAAGACGAGGATGGGCAGGGTGAGGATCAGACTCCAGATCAGGGGCAGAGTGAAGTCTGCGATCAAGCCCAGCACCATGAAGATCGCCCAAAAGATTTTCTTTTCCAAAAGAAGTCCCCGTTTGATCTTACTGCGAAGTAGGCAGCTCCGGATTTGGTTTGAAAACGCGGCCGTACATGTACGTATGCGGAAGTCCCAGCAGATCAGCTGATTGCTGGGGTAGGTGCCTACGCATACAATAAGCACGCCCGAGAGAACCACGCTTGAACCTGCAGTGTCGGGGTAAACTCATCGGAAAATCATGCCGGACGTTTCCAAGCACCTGGAAAAAGCGGAGAAGCACCTGCAAAAAGGGAAACTGGAGCAGGCGCTGGACGAATTTGTCAACGTGCTCGATCTTGACCCGAATGAAGATACGGTCAGACAGCGCGCCGCGGACATTTGTCTGTCGCTGAATCGCGAAAGGCAAGCCAGCTTACTGCTTGGGGATGCCTTCGATCACTACCTGAGCGCTGATAGGGTTTCGGAAGCGAATACCACTTACAAGAAGCTGTTGCGTCTGGGCCGGGTGACGGCGGAGCGCACGTTTCGCTTGGCGCAACTGCTCGACAAACACAATTCCCGCCGCGACGCTCTAGAAGCGTACGACCATGCGGCGACCGACTTTCTTGCGCAGGGGCGGAAGCAGAATGCGCTGACAGCGTTGCGTCGCATGATGGCTCTGGATCCGAATGCCGACGTCTGCCGGCGCGAAGCCGCACTGGCCGAGCAGCTTGGGGATTTGAAGGGCGCGGCCGCGTCGTTTTTTCAACTCGGACAGTTCCTGCGAAAAGAAGGTAAAACGCCGACCGAGGCCTTCGAAAAGGCGTTCGATCTTGATCCGATGAACGGCGACATCGCTGCCGCGTATGCGCTGGAATTGATCCAGCATAAAGATGTCGCGGGAGCAGCGAAGGCATTAAAGCCTTTCGCGGATGGAAGCGGGAATCGTCCTGATCTGCAGAAGAAGTACCTGGAATGCCTGCTGTACCTGAAGCGTCTCGATGACGCTGAGCCAGTGGCGCTGCTGTTATTCGGCGACAATTCAGAGGAAATTGAAGTCGTCGGAAAGATTATTGGCCTATGGCTGAAAACGGGTGAGAACGTAAGGGCGGCAGAGTTGGCTCGCGAGCTGCAGTCACATGCCGAAAAAGCGAAGAAGATGCGCGAGTTCCTGGCGATGCTGAACGAGATCGCGCAGCAGAATCAGCCAGGAATCGCATTTCTAGAGTATCTGGGAACTCTTTACAACACGAACAATCGCGAACACGAGTATTGCGAAACGCTGCTGCGATTATTCGATCTGAACTTTGCCGCGCACAATTTTCTGAAAGCCGCCGACTGCCTGGATCGCGCCGTCGATGTGGATGCATACGAGTCCGGTCATCAGCAGAGGCTCGGAATGTTGCGCGGGAAGATCGATCCCGGGCGGTACGATCTGATCGGCACGCGCATTGTCTCCGTGCTGAAGACGCAGCCTGCGGAAGAGGCAGCTTCACAGGAGGAGCAGCTTCCCTCGCCGGATGACAATGAACCAACGATGCTCGAGGACCTGATGCTGCAGGCGGAGATATTCCTGCAGTACTCGATGAAGCCAAAGGCGATGGATCGAATCCAGCGACTGCATCGTTTGTTTCCGCAGGAAGAAGAAAAGAACGATAAGCTGCGTCACCTTTATGCGAAAGCGGGATTCATTCCTAAGTACGACGAATCGGCTGCCATGTCGCAAGGAACGACTGATCAGGCCGGGGCCGCGACCCAAAAGGTGATCGATAACTTCGCGCGCGTGACCGAGATTTCGCGCAACATCGCGCGGCAGGGCACGGTGAAGTCGGCGTTGTTTACGACCGTGAATGAAGTGGGACGCCACTGGAACGTGAGCCGTTGCGTAGCAGGGTTGGGGTCGCCGGACAAACCGCCCACGGCAGTGATCGAGTATTGTGCCCCGGGCGTGAAGAAGTCCGATACAGCGTCGCTGGTGAAGATAATCCCGTTTCTACAGAACCTCTGCATACAGGCGGAAGCCGCTGTATCGTTCGCCGATACAACGGCGGTGGTTGAGCTGAACGCGATCCGTGGTCCGCTGGCGACTTTGGAGATTCGGTCGTTGATGGCGGTGCCGTTTATTGATGTGGGAAACGAGCACACGGGTATCGTGATCCTGGAGCAGTCGGACCGGCAGCGAACATGGCGCAAGGTGGATGAAGTCGTCCTGAAGACCATCGCGGAGCAGGTGGTGCAGGCTGTCAATAATGCCAAGCTGCGCAGTCTGGTTAAAAACCTCGCAGTGACGGAAGAACATTCGGGCTTGCTGAAGCGGGCATCGTATCTCGACGTGCTGCTGGCAGAGGTGCGGCGAGCGCAGGTGCAGAAGAGTCCGATCACGCTGATGCTGCTGAGCTTTGGTTCCGGCACGGCGATGGTGAAAGAAGCGGGCGAGCCTGCGGTGGAAAGCATGATGCGCGACATCGGACAGCTGGTGACAGCGAACTTGCGACAGAACGATTCGGCGATCCGTTATGACACTGCGTCGGTCGCGCTGATGCTGGCCGATACCGGTGAGAAAAATGCGCTGCTGGTGCTGGAGAAGTTGCGCAAGCTGCTGGGGAATATCCGTCTAGGTACGAATAAAGATGCACTGCCAATGGCTGCGGGGATTGCGGAAATCGTGATCCACCCGCATTTTGAACCGGCGGACATTGTTACCGAGGCGATAAATCGGCTTGAGGCTGCGCTGGACCGTGCCAAGCTCGAAGGGCCAAACGGCGCATTCACGCTGACGGCGGCTGTGCCTGACGCGCACGCAGGGGCGGCGGTTTAGTTTCGTCTTCACGACGCGAGTCCTGCTCGGTTTCCTTTAGAAATCGTCTTCCGTTAAGAATCAACGCATCCAAAGAACTGGTGATCGGTGGTTGTCGCCTGTCCGACGGCGCTGGTACACTAGCCAGTTTTCGGACGAACGTTCGAGCGGCTCTCTTCTGATTTGTGGGGTAGTGATGACGGACATTGCAATTGTGAGCGGCGTGCGCACGCCAATGGCGCGTTATTGCGGCAAGCTGCGCGATTTCACTTCGCAGGAATTGGGTGCGGCGGCGGCGAAGGCGGCGATCGAGCGCGCGGGCGTCGAGGCGCAAGAGATTGATCATGTGATCTTTGGCAACGCACAGCAGACCTCGGGTGATTCGATCTATGGCGCGCGGCACGTGGGCCTGAAGGCGGGCGTGCCGATCGAAACACCGGCGCTGACGGTGAATCGGTTGTGCGGCTCGGGAATGCAGTCGCTGGTCACGGCGGCGCAGATGATCCAGTTGGGCGAGGCCAACACGGTGCTGGCAGGCGGGATGGAATCGATGTCGCAGGCTCCGCATGTGATTCGCGGGATGCGCTGGGGCGTGGGCCTCGGCGAAGGCAAGCTGGAAGATTCGCTGATGGTGGCGCTGCTCGACAGCTATTGCGGGCTCTACATGGCGAACACCGCAGAGTTGTACGCGGAACAGCAGGGAATCACGCGGGAGATGCAGGACGAGTTTGCCTATCGATCCCAACAATTGGCGGGTGAGGCGCAGAAGGCGTGCCGGTTGAGCGAGGAGATCACGCCGGTACCGTTGCGCAA
>CAZBCQ010000153.1:0-9999 GCA_964490255.1 uncultured Terriglobales bacterium
CAGACAGTGCGCTTGAAACGATTCCGCTGTCGTAACGCCAGGTAAAAGCAACCCATGGCAAACGCTTGGGGAATTGATACTGCAGGTTTGTCGTGCTCTGCAATGCCTGGTCATGATCGATGCGTTGCACGGTCACATCGGTCAGATCGCTCTGGTTGAATACGATCCCACCCACTTCCGGACCGAAAATGCGAGCGCGCGTGTGGCCAAGTGTTGTGAACAGCGAAAATCCTTTCGTCTCGGCCATGGTGAGCCTGACGGCGAAGCCATCCATCTTCGACTTGCGCCATTCAATCGGGAACACGATCGCTGTGGTCAGCAGCGTGTCCAGGTCGTAGGCATTGTGCGTGTATTTCCAGAAATAGTCCCCATCGAGGACAAACTTGCGTCCAATCGACTGCTGAAATCCGGCATTGAACTGGTTTCTATGTCCGGGCTGAAGTGGTATGCCGGCAGCAGCTCCGAAAACATTAGTGGCCAGGCCTCCAGCCCCTGTCGCGCTGGATAACACAAGGTTCTCGTTGAACGGCGTTTCCAGGGAACGTGAATAGGAAAGTCGAAGAACGCTTCCAGTACGAGGTTGATACGCAATGCCGAAGCGTGGCTCCCAAGCCGTCGCATAGCTGATCCCGTCGTAACGATCGAAACGAAGACCGGGACTTATCGTCAACCGACGCCACGTGATGGAGTCCTGCACGAAGACAGCTTGCTCTTTGATCTGCGCACCCTGATGGAAATGGAAAAGGCTTCCTCCACGAGTCACATCGTAGGGGATTAAGCCGGGCGCCAGATTCGGATTCGTCTGATAGCCCGCGCCGGCACAGGCATTCGGATCGACGATCGACGGATCACTTACCGCACTGCCATCCTGTGTCAGACAAACGGAATTGTATGTTGGATCGGTAACGCCGAGTTGGAAGTCTTCGAGCAGATTCGTCTGGTTGATTACAATTCCGGCTTTTGCGTTGTGCATGCCCTTCGCATAGGAAACATCCGCTTTAACACCGAAGTTGGTCAGCCGGCGATTCTGTTGCAGCGTTGCGGGTTGGTCCGACAGATACGACGCGCTCGGATAGTAGCCGACGAGATCTTGCCGATAATATGGATTGATAGTCAGCAACGCGGTCGGAGTCAGAGTGTGTACCCATCCGGGCGCGACGTTGACCGAACGAACTTGCTGACGCTGATCCTGACCTGAACTCTGTTGATCGTAAGTGTTAGGAATCTGAAACCACGAACGAGCGTAGAACAGGTTCAAGTGCAGGGCGTCCTTCGGCGAAGGCTGAAAGTCGAAGCGCTCGAAGACATTCTCGTTATTCCCAATGCCATGGAACGGCCTGAATTCGGGCGTGTCGAGGAAGCGGCCTGAGCGAGTCCAATTCAAAGCAGTGAAGTTGCCCAGGCGGTTATTTCCGAATCCCAGGCTGGCGCTCTGTCCAATGGTTCCGAAAGAACCATACTTGGTCAGGAAATCGCCATGCGACGTATTCTGCCCGAGGCCCGACCGTGTGATAGCTGTGACAACCAGACTGGTTTTGTCGCCGTATTCGGCCGGAAGCGAACCAAAAATCGCATCCAGCGACTGAATGGCATTCGGCGGCAGCTGTGTAGAGAAGAGATATCCTTGCTGATCGGTGATCGGCTGGTTGTCTACCGAAAAAGACATCTGGGCATGGTCGCCAAGCGGGTGGAAAAACCCATTGGAATCTGCGACAACACCGGGAGTGGACAGAGTCAGAATATCGCTTAGCCCGGCGGCCACCGTACCAGTGGGCAGCTTATCGAAAACGGCCTGATCGATGCTCGCATGTGCAATGGGAACCGAATCCAGGGAACCTTCGCCTTGAACCTGCACGGTCTCATTGCGAGAAGCGAGTGCGAGGGCGATCGTCAGATCCAGTGGAACTTTCGAACGCACGGAGATATCGGTGTGCGACAGTTCGAATCCATGGGCGGTCACGATCAGGTGGTATCGATTGGGTGGCACATTCGTAAAAAGGAACTTCCCAGTTTCGTCGGTGAGCTTGGATTCGCTGTAGTGGGTGAAATCGTTCTCGAGTGTTACCGCCGCCGAGCGAATCATCGCCCCACTCGGATCGACGATCGATCCTTGCACGGTTCCCGCAACTCCGACCGACTGCGCAAGCATGGCAACAGAAACAGATATGAATAGCAGCGCCAGTATGTATCGCGTCAAAACATTCTCTCCTTCTTTAATCAGCAGACTGGATCAAGCAGCTGAATGAGTAGTCCGCAGCTCGGGCGCGACGTCAGATTCCGAGACTTGGGCACGTCATTTTTATGCTGCTCAGGCTTTGAGATTCAGTAATGAACGTCTAGCTGACTGGAGGAGCGCGGCTGGGGAGGTGAAGCTGTGCAACTTCGAGGGGCTCGACTCTGGGGACAATCAGAGATGGTGATGGAAGATCACCAGCCTCGGGCGCAACGAAGTCTGCGCTGGGGAAGAGGCTGCGAACTATACGGCAGAAGTGGCAATCGTGGGCCCCAGAGCTGGTGACAGCAACCGATACCGATCGTTCCAATGTGCCGGACGATAGCGCCGCTTCGTGCACGAGCGGATGCACCAGGACCTGCAAAAACAGCACCAGCCCGAAACACGCCTTGGAAACTGTCACGGCACACAGCCCTCAGCAGGCGAGTATGCTTGAACTCTGAACTTTCCACTGTGATGTACGTCCCACTATGGCGTGAGGACTGGTGGCCTGGTTTATCCATTCACACTAAAAAATAAGCGGCGCGGAGCCTCGGCAAGCAATGAGGACCCCGCGCTGGGTGGGTGATTCTATTGAATGTAGGGTAGCCGAGCCCCAGTCCCCGAAGAAGCGTAACGAAGAGACAGAGTGACCAAGGTGATGCTGGCCTAAACGGGAGTTCTGGTGACCTCATGCTGTGGGTTGCGGGGCTAATATCGGCAAGCGATCGCCCGATGCTGTTTGCAGTCAACCGATCCTGCTTGAAATGTTCGAAATGGGACTGCCAGTGGTCAGTGCCACAATTGTGAAGGCCGGGAATGATAAAGAAGAGTCGGGCTCATCGCTCCAGGAATGATATAGGACCAGTCAGTTGTCACAGTCGCTCCTGCCGGCTGTTGGCTTTCAGGATATTCGCCAAGCTTGGCCGTACCACGATCTCGTCTTCCGTATAGGTCACGAAACCCAACTGGCGGAATTTGTTCATAAACGTGTTCACTCGTGAGCGAGTGGTTCCGACCATTTCCGCTAATTGCGATTGAGAAATTCCGAAAATGGGTTTGAGTGATCCGTCACGGCGCTTATGGTGGTCCGCCAACCGAAGCAAAATGGATGCGAGTCGATGCTCACTGTTGTCCACCAGGTGAAGAGCCAGCGCTTCCTCATACTGATGAGTGCGCTCCAGGACATTCGCAAAGAGGAGAGCGCCGAAGTTCGAGTCTTCGCGCAACTGAGTCCTGGCTTCCTCGCAGGAGAGTCGCAACACAACCGAATCGATCAGCGCAGACGCAGTTGCGAAAAACCTGCTTTGGTTGGTCAGGCAGCGCTCGCCAAAGAAGTCTCCATCCGAGAACACGCAGATGATTGCGTCTTTTCCGTTGGCGCTGGTAAAGGAGTAGCGAATTTGACCAGAGACTACGTAATACAGCGAGTCAGCCCGGGCCCCCTGGCTGAACACGACTTCGCTCTTGGCCACATTCAAAAGCTTCCGAGAAGAAAAATTCTGAAACACTCTCGGCGGAAGGGCCTTACCAATATGGGAGACGGATCGCATGTGACGACTGAATGCTACAAAACATCACAGAGTTTGGAAGTTCCTTTTTGAACAGGGTAAACAATTGAGCAGCAGCAGTTTAGCGCACACCCCCGCGGAGGAATTTCGGCTCTGAAAAAAGCCTCATTCTGTAACATTTTGTCACAAATTGTGAACTGACGTTCTCACATCAGAGCTGATGCGCGACGGTTCTCCCGTGCAGGGGAGTGTCGGCTTCAAAGGATGATGTGTTCTTTTTTGAACAGATCAGGTACACTCATCCCGTAATCTCAAAGCAGGCAAAGCTTTTTACCCCTTCCGGCTCGCACTGGTCCGGAGTTGCTGACACTATTCAGCTTCGGCTATGGCATACAATTCGCGACAGGCTGCACAACTGCTTGATCCGCTACCCGTGCCGGCTTACATCTGGAGCCGCACAACGCGCAAGTTTCTCGGTTCGAATCAAGCCTTGCGTGACCTCCTCGGTTACACGAACCTCGAGATGTCCCTCTTAGATTGGCATGAAATGATGGCAGCCGATGAGATCGCTACTGCCGAACGTGCGATCAATGTTGGTCTGGAGATGCGACGTGTGAAATGGCGTTGGCGGCGGAAAGACGGAACCATTCTTCCTGTGACTCTCGCCAGCCGCGAGATGAACTTCATCGATGACGAGGGAAAGACTCACGAGGCGTACTTTGCCGTCATCTTAACTGCCGATGAAGACGCGATCGGTAGCGCTTCTCCGAGTCGATGAGTTCTAGCAATAAGTGTGAGGTCGAGACGCCGGCGCTACATCAGGCGCCGGCTTTGGCCTTCTTCACTTCTTCCACCAGCGGCGGAACGACATCGAATAGATTTCCAACAACGCCGAAGTCGGCGATCTCGAAGATTGGCGCCTCTGAGTCTTTGTTGATAGCCACAACTGCGCGGGCGCCTTTCATGCCGACAATGTGCTGGATCGCGCCGCTGATCCCGAGCGCAATGTAGACCTTGGGCGCAACGGTTTGACCGGAAGATCCCACCTGGCGTTCCATTGGCAGCCAACCGGCATCGCAAATCGGACGGGATGCTGCGATTTCGCCGCCGAGTGCGTCTGCGAGTTGTTTGGCGATCTCGATGTTCTTTTGCTCTTTGATCCCGCGGCCAACCGCGACGATGATTTCCGCTTGGGTGAGATCGACAGCCTGACGTGCTTCCTTAAACGGCTCCTCCGGACGAGTGCGAATTACGCCATCAGGAATCTGCACCTGGACGGTCTCGACAGGCGCCGCGCTTGAACCGTCTTCAGCTTTGTCGCCGCGGAAAGAGCCAGCCTGGAAGGTCACGAAATGCGTGCCATCGCCCGCAAAGGCTACGTCAGCGGCGAATTTTCCCTGGAACATCTGCCGGGTGAAGACGAATTGATCACGTTCCTTCTTGTAACCGGTGCAGTCGCTGATGACAGTTGTGCCCAGCGCGGTGGTCAATTGGGGAACGAAGTCACGAACCTGGTACGTGTGAGGCATCAGTACGAGACGCGGCTTCTTGTCTGAGATGAAGTGCTTCAACGCGTGCACATAACCATCAGGGGTGTACGCTGCGAGCGAATTCGATTCGAGCGCATAAACCTTGCTCAGCTTTTTGCCCGCGATCTCGTTGGCGACAGCGCCGACGCCACTGCCGATGACGCAGGCTTCGATGGGCCAGCCACTTTCAGCGGCGATCGCTTGTGCTGCGGTGATTGTTTCGAAGGATACGCGGTTCAGTTTTCCCTGGCGTTGCTCGAGGACTGCCAATATCGTCTCTGCCATCTTGCCTCTTACGTTCGTATTGCGAACTTCGTCGTAGTGCTTTACTGGTCAGACTTCATTTTCCAGCCAATTGCGGTGAGGATCGCGCCGGCCACCGCGGCGGATCCAATGAGCAACAAGAAGGCTCGCTGATGACCTGTCCGGTAACCGGCGGGAAGGAAGAACGTGACCAGTAGATCAAAAAACCAGAGCACGCACCCAATCGTGATCAGGCTCAGCCCAATTTCGTGACGGTCTTCCGCTTGCGCGTACTTTCCTGTCTGCAACAGCGTATTGCGTTGCGCTTGCTTCATTCGTACCTTCAAGCCGCCGGCCGGTGTTCAGTCTCATAGGCGATCGGAGGCTCGATTTCTTTACTGACCACTTCGATCGCTTTGCGATGCTCGCGCTCGGCCGCCCCGAAACAAATCATGCCCAGTAGAACTAATCCGATCGTTGCCCAAAGCCAAAGAGCTGATCCGGACTTCAGACCCATCCAGATCCACTCGCACACGATGAACGCTTCGATAAAGAAGATCGCACCTAATGTGCGCAGGGTCAGAGCGCGCTTTTCGTACCTTTCCTCCCTGTCTAAAAGAGCACGTGGAATCACCATTCCTCACCTCCACTCAGTAAGATTCAGAGCACGCGAACGTCGTTGCGGAGTTTCTCGACCAGTTTCTTGGCTACTTCCGCAGACGTTCCTTCCAGCAACTCTGTCTTTTTCGTCTTCTGAGGTATATAGAGGCGTTGAATCTGCTGCAGGTTGGGGCCGAGTGCTGCTTGTATTTCGCTAAACGTCACTTTGCGCAAAGGTTTGTTCTTGGCCTGCTTGATGCCAATGAGAGTTGCGTATCTTAGCTTATTGATTCCCGACTGGATGGTAAGCAAGGCGGGCAGCGGCATTTCCACGAACTGGAAGTAACCGGATTCGAGTTCCCGTTTAACGCGAATGCCGCCATCTTTCTTTTCTATCTGCATGATGATGGTCGCGTGCGGCCACCCCAGCAACTCTGACAGCACGACGCCGGTCTGAGCAAAGCCATAGTCGTCGGACTGAAGCCCGGTGAAGATAAGATCGAACGACTCGTCTTTAATGGCTTCACGAATCGCCTTTGCGGTATTCACAGCATCGAGGCTGACGAATTCGCCGCCTTCGAGGTGAATGGCGCGATCGGCGCCTTTGGCCAGCGCCTCCCGGAGTACCTGCTGCGCACGAACCGGCCCGGCAGTGATGACCACAACCTCGCCTCCGTGCTTTTCCTTCTGACGAAGCGCTTCTTCCAGCGCATAGGCGTCGGGTTCGTTGACTTCATAACTGATGTCTTCGCGGATCCAGCGACCACTCTCGTTGAGCTTTAGCGGAGCATCCTTCTGCGGGACCTGCTTCATGCAGACAAGAATTTTCAAAAACACACCTCACGAATGTAGGTCAGGGCAGCTTAGATGCAGGCCCGGACACAGAGTGCTGTGAATCCCCACTTGAGAAACGGGTAAGTATAAATGAGTTGGGTGGAGCGCGAAACTCCCAGCGCAATTCTCGCAAACGGGTTATCCCCGTCGTGGAACGGACGACGCTAGGGATTAGCCGACACAAGAAGCCTGGCTGAGTCGGCTCCATTAGTGTCGTTACGCGATATGTAGAGGGGAGAACTTGGGCCAGAACGGCGGTTCCGGCACATTACCGAGGACATTCCCGATAGTACATGTACCTGCTAAACCAAAGTAACTTTCGCGAAAGGCCCGGAAATGCGAGTCTAGCTCAACTCCTGTAGTAACCAGCTAGGCGTTTCGGGCTTGGGTTAGTCCAGAAACGCCACCGACTGCACTCCGGAGACCTCAAAACGTTTCCGGCAGCGCAGGTTTTTACACGCGACGAGATCGTCGCGACGAACCATGTAGGAGCGTGCCTTAGCGAAGCGAGCTCGATCGCGTTCGTCGGCACGGGGCGGCAATTGCCGCTTTTTTCTGCGAACCAGCCATCCCAGCTCATATTCGGCTGATTGGTGGCAATGAGGACAGGTCAAGGTAACCGGCTTGTTTTCAGGCTTCTCGTCGAAAAAATCGCGCTCTTCCATGGTAGGCCGCAACGCGGCTAAAGAATTGTAGTTCATAATGCCGTCTGCAGTCGTAGCGTCGATACCTGGCGACGAAAGATGGCGAAGAAAAAGAAGGCGAAACCGTTTCGCGCCGTGAAAGCCGTGAAATCCGCGGCTCGCAATGTAATTGGAGCTCCGCCCGCGACTCGACGGGAGGACGCATCCAGGCCGAAGCGGGAGAAGCATAAGCCGACATTAGGTAAATTGTTGCGCAATCAAGAGTAGTTTTGCGCCAACGCATTGGCACGCGTGTGTCACGACCCGTGACCATGCGTGATTTCCATTGGCGGACAATAGTTCTGCTTTCGGCCCTGTTCCTTCCTGGTTTTGTCCAGGTTTCGTCAGGTTTTTACCGAAAACACACGGTTTTAATGATTTTTGTATGGCCCAATTCCTGAATTAGCCCGTCAATTTCCGTCTTTCGTTTTCCACAGAAATGATTCTTCCCATTGTGAGTTGCTGCGCGTATATTTCCCCCCAGTAGTAGCTGGTTACAACCCAAACAAAACAGGAGAATTACCCCATGTCTCGAGCCATCCGTTTCCTCCTCCTCGGATTGATGGTCGCCGGTTCCGTGTCTGCCGCCACTTATCCTAAACAGCCCAAGATTGACAAAAGCACGATCCAGACCGGAATGGTGGGACCAGGCGGCTGCCCGGCCTGTGTTCCGAGTCCCAAGTAGTAGTAACCGGCACTTCAGTAACTGAAGTAAGGGTGCGCAGCAAAAAGCGCTTGCAGAGTACATGTCCGGACGGATATTCTCGCGCAAGTCTCAGGATTGGTGTTGTCACAATTGGGGTCACACGATGCGCACCCTTTTCATGTCCGTCTGGATTAGCGGTAATGTGCTTCTGACGCTCACTGCTATCGTCGCGCTCTGGCGAAAATTAGCAAAGAGCCACCCTGCTTTCTTCGCCTACCTCGCGTACTTGGCCGGCTTCGCCTGGCTGAATCTGGCGCTTTTCTACAGGTTCGGCGGGAACGGTTACTCCTACGGGTATTGGATCAGTACGGTAGGGTACACAGTCCTCGCATTTGCGGTGTTACGGGAAGTCTTCATCCAGATTTTTCGTCCTTACGAATCGCTGCGTGAATTTGGCAACATTCTGTTCCGCTGGGCGGCCCTTGTTCTCGTCCTGATAGGCGTCGTGATGACGCTCTCCTCGAAACCAGGCTCCGAGACGACGGCTGTGTATTTCTTCATGACCCTCGAACGGAGTATCGGGTTGATGCAATGTGGCCTGGTCATTTTCATGCTGCTGTTCGCCGGACAGCTGGGATTGACATTGCGGCATCGGCTGTTTGGTATTGCGATCGGCTTCGGGGTAATAGCAAGCTGTGAGCTCATGTTTACGACGCTTCAGGCGTATGGAACTATCAGCCTGTTAACGCTAAGCCTGGCGAAGATGAGTTCTGAAATCGTAGCTTATGTGATCTGGACGTCCTACATGCTTGCTCCGGAACCCGAGCGCCGGCAGTCTGCGAGCCTTGCTCATGCGGCAAGTTGGAATAATGAGTTGACTGGCGCCAATTACGGCAACTCCGGTTCAGCGTTCTTGCCAAACATCGTCGATACTGTTGAGCGCGTGCTGAGCCGCCGAACAGCGACTGAGATCTATATGCACACCGCGGGAGGCAGCACCTCGCTTCCTAACTAACCTGACGACACCGAAAGAAATACGATCCCAACTGCTGCGGCGGTTGGGATTTGTTTTTTGTCCTGCGATTCGCGCGCTTTGCGCCGAAGATTTATCATGCTCAGTTCCGCTGGCCACGTTGGCCGGATCTGGGGTTGATCATGATCGTGTTTCGCAAGCCACTGAGCGGGATCGAACGCCCGCAGATGGAAGCAGATGTTGTAATTGTCGGAGGCGGCCCGGCCGGACTCGCCTGCGCGCTGCGGCTCTCGCAGCTTATTGACGCCCACAATGAACGGAACGCCGAACGGCAGATCAGCAAGGAAAACATTTATGTGCTGGAGAAGGCGCGCGAGATGGGCCAGCACTGCCTCAGCGGCGCCTTGCTCGATCCGCGCGCGATGAACGAGCTACTTCCCGGATGGCAGCAAGAAGCGCCGATCGAAGCTGAGGTAAGCAAGGAATCGGTCTATTACCTCAGGGAAAAGTCTAAATTCAAGCTGCCAATTACGCCTCCGCCGCTACGTGATCACGGCAATTACGCGATTTCGATCAATCGATTTGTAAAGTGGCTGGGAGAAAAGGTTGAAGCTGCCGGCATCACGGTATTCACCGGATTCGCTGGAGCCGAGTTGCTGCTGGACGACGATAAGCTTGTCGGCGTTCGCACGGAAGATAAGGGCGTCGACAAAGAAGGCAACAAGAAGGATAACTTCGAACCGGGATACGATCTGAAAGCGAAGATCA